>CAZJWS010000001.1:0-20552 GCA_964549985.1 uncultured Candidatus Saccharibacteria bacterium
TTTCGGCGGGCGATTGAGGTCATAGCCATACGTCCGAACTGTAGGGTAAAGGGGATCAGATACTTCCAGTATAGTCTGGTGGGCATATTGCGCGCGTAGAGCAGCAAGAAATTTTTAGCGGAATGGTAGCGGGCGAAGTCACCCATTTTTGAGCTCGTGCCACCCACGCCGTGATAGGCTTCGGCTTTGGGGGTGTAACGTACTTTCCATCCTGCCATTTGCGTGCGCAAGCTAATATCCACATCTTCGTAATAGGCAAAGAAGTCCTCGTCGAACAGGCCGATTTGCTTAAACAATTCAGCCCGGTACAAACTTGCACCCCCAGAACCACCAAAAACTTCTTCTGGCTCGTCGTATTGCCCTTCGTCTTTTTGATTGCGCCCACGCGGGAACGGCAAGCCCCAAATTGTATAAAAATCGCCCGTGCTGTCGAGATGCTTTTTGTTGGTGCGTAATAACTTTCCAGTTACAATACCTGCTTTTGGATATGCCTTTGCTTCGGTAACCAAGTACTTTAGCCAGTCTTTGTCTGCTATTGCATCATTATTAAAAAGTGCAATAAACTCTGCCCCCTGCTCCAGCGCGGGTTTGATACCCCGGTTAACGCCACCGGCAAAGCCCGCATTGTTTGGAAACTCAAGCAGGGTAACTTCGGGAAAATTGTCTTTAATAAGCTCGACAGAACTATCGGCTGAACCGTTGTCTACCACAATCACTTGATGCTTGGCCGATTGGTTTTTGAGCGAGCGCAAGCACTCAATTAACATATCGGCACCATTCCAGTTTGGGATGACAACGTAAGTTGTAATTTTGCTCATATCCTACCTATTATACCCTTTGTCATCTATAATATATGGAGCTTACGATGAAACATCTTGTCTCCAAACAAAACCGTGCTTTATTGGCCGAACTAGTGCGCACGGATTTCAAGCTTCGCTACCAAGGATCGGTGCTGGGCTATGCTTGGTCGTTGTTGCGCCCACTGTTTATGTTCATCATCCTCTATATTGTTTTTACAAAGTTCATCAGGCTTGGTGACAGCATTCCCCACTACCCGATATATTTGCTACTTGGTATTGTACTGTGGCAATTCTTTGCCGACATGACTAACCAGAGCTTATCTTCGGTAATAGCGCGTGGTGATCTAATTCGTAAGATACGTATCCCTCGTTGGATGATTGTACTCACGAGTAGCGTATCGGCACTTATTAACCTTGGCTTGAATCTTGTTATTGTTGCGGTGCTGATGGCCGTCAATCAAGTGCCAGTAGCGGTGTCGGTTGTGTGGTTGCCAATTGCCCTGCTGGAAATCTATTTGTTTGGGCTTGGGCTGTCACTTTTCCTTGCTGCCGCCTACGTAAAGTATCGAGACCTGAGTTTTATTTGGGAGGTTTGTATGCAAGCGGGTTTTTATCTTACGCCGATCATCTACCCACTTAGTGTGGTAACAAATATCACGGTGCAAAAATTATTGCTCTTGAATCCAGTAGCGCAAGCGATTCAGGACGCGCGTAATGTAGTGGTTACGACCGAGACCATCACCGCAGCAGAAGTCTGGGGTACTCCCGCAGCGCGCTTGATCCCTATTGCTATCACACTAATCGTGCTTGTCATTGGTGTGTTGTATTTCAAGAAAGAAGCCAAGTACTTCGCGGAGAATCTATGACAAGTAACAAGGCGCAAGGCTCAAGGCCCAAGAATACTACAGAAGAAGTTGCAATCAAGGTTAGCGGCGTTAACAAAACGTTTAAACTACCTCACGAAAAACAGAACTCCATCAAAGGATTGTTTATCAATATGTTCCGTGGCAAGAAGACTTACGAAAAACAACGGGTACTGAAGGATATTTCTTTTGAGATAAAAAAAGGCGAATTCTTTGGCATTGTGGGCCGTAATGGCTCAGGCAAAAGTACCCTGCTTAAGCTGCTCGCCGGTATCTATTCACCAGACTCAGGCCACATCCAGATTAACGGTAAACTCACGCCTTTTATTGAGCTTGGCGTCGGCTTTAACCCAGAACTAACAGGCCGAGAGAATGTTTTCCTCAACGGAGCCTTGCTTGGCTTCAATCGCAAAGAAATGGAAGCTATGTACGATGAGATCGTTGAGTTTGCCGAGTTAGAAAAGTTCATGGATCAAAAGCTCAAAAACTATTCTTCTGGTATGCAGGTCCGCCTAGCCTTCTCAATCGCCATCCGTGCTAACACAGAGGTGCTGATACTCGACGAGGTGCTCGCAGTGGGCGACGCAAACTTTCAAAAAAAATGTACAGATTATTTTCTAGACATAAAGAAGTCAAAGACTACCGTAGTACTTGTGACGCACGATATGGAAAGTGTTAAAAGATTTTGCGATAAGGCGCTCTTGATAGAAAATGGAAACATAAAAGCCTCAGGGTCTCCTACTGAGATAGCAAATCAATATTCACTTGATAACCTTGCTTCTAGTGGTAGTGCTGACAGTAGGCATCTCGATGCAGCAGTAAGATCGCTCTCAGTAAAGAACATATCGCCTCTTTCAGTATCCAATAAGGAGGATTTTGTTTTTGAAATTAACTACGAGCTAAACGAAGATGTAGATGTCGATCTTGGAATCTCGGTTACTCACCTGGGTCAGTCCATCATCGAACACAATACAAAAACCATAAGCCTGAGCGGTAAGAAAGGCAAGCTGCATAAAATTAAGTACAGCCTACCCCTGGATGATCTAGCACCAAAACAGTACGGCATCGATGTTGCCATATTCAGAAAAGAAGATTTCCAGCTCATTGGCTTTAATACGAACTCGTGTAGCTTCATTGTTAATTCAAAAAATGGGCCAAGGGGCGGGATTCTTACCAGACAAGGTAAATGGTTACTTAAATGAGTTACCAAGAACCGATTTATGTTACGAAGACTTTTTTGCCACCGCAGGAAGAATACGAAGCATATTTAAATAAGATTTGGCAAAACAACCAGCTCACAAATAACGGCCCACTATCTAAGGAGCTGGAAGAGAGAATATCCGGATATCTTGGGTTGGACAGGGAGAGGCTCTGCTTTGTAGCCAACGGTACTCTTGCTCTTCAACTCGCGCTCAGGGCACTTGACATAACTGAAGGCGAAGTCATCACTACCCCTTTTAGCTATGTAGCAACCACATCGGCAATACTTTGGGAGCACTGTGTTCCAGTATTTGTAGATATAGACCAGGAAACATTAAACATTGACCCAAAAAAAATAGAGGCTGCCATAACGGCAAAGACAAGGGCCATTATGCCGGTACACGTATTTGGTAATCCCTGCGACATTGAAGCCATTCAAGAAATTGCAGAAAAACACAAATTAAAAGTTATATATGATGCTGCTCATGCGTTTGGTGTAAGATACAAGAATAAGTCCATCTTTGAATACGGAGATATCGCAATCTGCAGCTTTCACGCCACTAAACTCTTCCACACAGTAGAAGGTGGATCGGTTTACGCGAGGGATAGCAAAGTAATTGAAAAAGCAGAGCTATTTAAACGTTTTGGCCATAATAAGGATAATCACCTGCAACTTGGGATAAACGCTAAGGCAACCGAATTTAATGCTGCGATGGGTTTGGCAAATCTAAAATACATTGACGCAATTATTAAAGACAGGAAAAGGGCTACATTGTCTTACGGCAGCCATTTGGGGAATGCCTTTAAGAAACAAGAAGTCACCAATTATACAGAATACAACTACTCGTACTATCCAATAATCTTTGACAGCGAAGCCGAACTGCTTCGGGCGAAGAATGGCCTTGAAGCCAAGAATATATTTCCACGACGCTACTTCTACCCATCGCTCAATATGCTACCCTATTTGAGTGCCAGGGAGCCATGTCCTATCTCGGAGGATATTTCTAAAAGAATACTTTGCCTTCCGCTATACTATGGAATTGAAGAGCAAATTATGGAGAGCATATGCGAGACCTTAAAGTCCTAAGATACCCACTCGGCAGAAGAAAAGTAGTTCAAATCCTAAGAAACAACAAAGGACCTGTGAAGTTAAATATTGGCTGTGGTACGGATTACAAAGAGGGTTGGATAAATATAGATAACAATTCAGACGAAAATATAGAAAGACTAGACCTAAACTGGGACCTAAGGTATCCATTACCTTTTGCCGACAATTCCGTGGATTTTATCTTCAATGAGCATTTTATTGAACACCTTACGGTCGAAGAAAGTCAACTCGCTATAAGAGATATGATGAGGACCCTCAAGCCTGGCGGGGTGATGAGAATGGCCATGCCCGATCTGGAAGGCGCAGTTCGCTACTATATGAACGTGAAAATTGAAGACGATCCTACGATTAAAGAGTTTAAGATGTTCCATATAAAAACAAGAGCAGAGAGACTGAATAACTCCTTCAGAAGCTGGGGGCACAAGTGGCTGTATGACTGGGAGGAGTTTGAGAGAAGGTTGGGCGAGGCTGGCTGCAAACAGATCAAGCGCTGCAAACTACGTAAGAGCAAATATCCAGAACTCAGAGATCTGGAGACGAGAAGGCAGTCGGATTTGATTGCAGAAGTTACAAAGTAAGCTTATTCAGCTAGCAAAATGCCAAAGAAGAAAATAGCAATAGTTCTCGGCGGAACACCTGACCATGTAAGTCTTATAGAAGTCCTCAAGAACAAGGGTTTCTACGTATTCCTCATAGACTACTACGAGAATCCCCCTGCTAAGGAGTTCGCCCATAGACATATTCGGGAAAGTACGCTCGATAAGGATCTTGTATTACAAATAGCTCGGCAAGAATCGGCAAGCCTAGTCGTTGCTACTTGTATCGAGTCTGCGCTCACAACCATGGCCTATGTATGTGAAGAGCTTGACCTGCCTTGCCACATATCATATGAAACAGCTCTGAAGCTTACTAATAAGGCCGAGATGAAGCGGATATTCGTTAATAACGATATACCTACGACCAAACACGTGGTGCTTACCGAACAAGATATCGGTTCTGACCTAGCAAAGGGGCTAAGTAGTCCGCTCGTAGTAAAACCCGCGGACGCGAATAGCTCAAAGGGTGTTGTGAAGGTTCGCGGCAATGAAGAGCTGGATCGGGCAGTCCAGGAGGCGTTCGGTATCAGCCGGTCTGGACAGGTCGTCGTAGAGGAGTTCTTCGAAGGAGAAGAGTTTTCGGTTGATGTCGCGGTAAAAGATCATAAGCCATCTATACTTATGGCCACCAAGATGATAAAAACCTCTATTAACCCAAACAACTTTACAATCATACAGAATACGTATCCGGCTACCAACGATACTAACTTGCTTGGGTCCATTGAGATTGAAGTCGCGAAAATCACAAAAGCATATGGGATAAAAGAAGGTCCGCTCCTGGTCCAACTGTTAAGTGATGGTAGCAAGATACGAATAGTAGAATTTAGTGCAAGGATCGGCGGCGGGTCGAAACACTCTTTCTTAAGACACATGACGGGGTTTGATGCGGTCGAATATTTCGTCAATATACTAACGGGAGAAACATACTCAAAGATGCCAACTGTTTTTAATGGGTATGGATCCATGAATTATGTGTACGCTCATCCGGGAATTATAGAGAAGTTTGTTGGGTTCAAAGAGCTTAAAGAAGCTGGTGCAATTGACGAGGTCTTCTATTATAAAATGGAGGGGTCGGAAGTGAATGCCGCTGTCTCAAGCGGGGACAGGCCGGTCGGTTTTCTGGTAACTGATTGTGATTTAGAAAGTTTAAACAGAAGGATCAAAGAAGCCGATGAATGTACTGCCATCATAGACAACACTGGTTCAAATCTAAAAATCAGTGGCCTATACACGGAGGTACGATGAAAACAAGTAGTCAGCACACCAAAAAAGCATGGGATGAAAGAGCCAAGCAAGGTAATTACTACAAGGGTGAAAAATTTTACACCATTACCCCACTGCCGTACTATCTCAAACGAAGAGAAATCATGCTTGGTTTGGCGCGAAACGAAATGAAGAATGCACATTCAATTATGGATTTTGGTTGTGGCGATGGCTGGTATCTGACGTATTTCTCTCGTCAACCGGACGATAAATCAGGCCGCATTTTTTCGGGGCTAGACATATCGCAAGAGATGGTGAAGAGAGCAAAAGCCATCAACCCAAAGATGCGTATTTATGTTTCTTCAACTGGCATCAGGCCAAAAGAACGCTACGATTTAATTTATACTTTTGCGACACTTGCCCACATTGGTGAAGATTCTATTACAGCCGTTTTTGCCAACATCGCGGAGTCATTAGAAAGCAAGGGCAGATTTATGCTTTTTGAACAAACAGCACCCCACACTTACGCTGGAAGTAGTTTTATCAGGCGGACCATAAATGACTATACAAGGCTTGGCAACGAAAGTGGCCTGAAGCTAAAGAAGTCATATTTGCTAAGGTTCCGTGCACACGCCTTTTTCGAGAGACATATTGCGAAAAGATATGTAAGATGGTGTAAGGGTGATAATGAATATGAAAAGAGACTAGAAGCAAATTCACATAAAGTATACCGGACGCTGAGCCGTCTGTTTCTATTTATCGATAGAGAGCCAGTCCATGAGAATGCTCAGTCCGGCTGGGGAAACGTATTAATGATTTTTGAAAAGGCAAAGCAATGAAGATAAGCATAATTGGTGCTGGCAACGGCGGACAAGCGATGGCTGGCCACTTTGCTAGTCTGGGCCATGAGGTTGTGCTTTACGGCCGCAACTTAGCAAAGCTTGGAGATTTGGCCCACGACAAGAAGATAAAACTAGAAGGAGCGATTGATGTGGTTGCCGAACTTAAACTGGTGACGGATGACATCCAGCAGAGTGTTGCCGGAGCTGAGCTGGTGATGGTGACAACCACCGCAGACGCTCATAAAAGTATTGCAAGAGAAATAACTCCTTATGTAGAGGATGGTCAGATAATCGTACTCAATCCAGGCAGAACACTCGGCGCCTTAGAATTCTCTAATGAAATAAGGGAGTGCACGGACAATCGGGTATACATAGCCGAGGCTCAAAGTTTAATCTACGCGTGCCGTATAAACTCGCCAGGTTTCGTACGGATAATCGGGGTTAAACAGAAAGTACTCACGGCCGCTTATCCCTCAGCAGACACACGGCACGTTCTATCGATATTAAACGACATTTATAACTGTTTCCAGGGAGTCGATAATATTCTTACATCTAGTCTTGAAAATATTGGAGCCGTACTACATCCAACAATCGTATTACTTAATGCGGGTGCTATTGATAGGGGTGAGAAATTCCATTTTTATAGCGACATCACGCCATCTGTTGCAAAGTTTATAAATGCCGTTGATGCAGAACGCCTAGAGATTGGTAAAGCTTTCGGGCTATCTCTAAATACTGTTTCTGACTGGATCTCTTTGGCATACGACGGCATAAAAGGAGATACGCTTCACGACAGGATTACAAGTAATCCTGCTTACAGTAAGATCCAGGCGCCTACAACGCTAGATAGTAGGTATCTCTGGGAAGACGTACCTACGGGTATATTGCCTATGACTGAGCTTGCGCATATAGTTAGTGTTAGCACTCCACTGATGGATTCAATATTAGAACTTTCACAGACGCTACTCGGAGATGATTTTAGAGCTAAGGGGCGCACACTCTCTAACCTTAAACTAGACTCCATAGAAGAACTAATCAAAGGACTGTAAAATGGTTAAAACAATATCTAATGGAGAGACATTTGGACTTATACGGCCTGATATTGATGCTCATACGCTGGGCATATCTACCGTAGGAAACTTACTCAAGGAATGCGGTATTAAAGTTATAATTGGAGATGCAGAAGTAGCAAGCGCGGTCGCACAAATATCTGATACGAAAAATCAAGCAATCTTCATTAGGTGGATCTTGGAGAATCGGGTTACCAGGATAGGATTTAGCTACCGCTTAGATCCGGAGGATGCGTTTAGAGGTTTCAGCACCCTTTTTCAGGTATTAGAGGGTAGCAAGCTATTTATGGAGCAAGGGGGTCCTCTAAGACAGCTTTACTTCTCAGGCTTACCCAATGCCGTAGCAATGGTCCAGAAGGAGTTCGGCACACGCGTACCCGTGTTTGTGGGTGATGAGAACCAGTTAGAAACACTGCAACTTCTAGGTGTTCCACTTAATGCCATACCTCCTGCAATCACACAAGGATCAAAATATGACGAGACGAGGATTGCATTTGCGGAGAATCTGATTGACTCAGGGATATATAAGAATTATAAATCTCCAAAAAGATTTACCTATAAGAACTATGGCACTAGCAAAGACACTCTAGTCGAGCGGATAAAGAATAACCGAGCGGTGAAAGGACCACCTTTGATGCGTGCCCATGTGGGGCCATACTTGCCTGATTATAAAGAGGCAAAGCTGGAGTTTAACCAATGGCTTCGTGAGTTAGCGGCTAGTGGCTTACTTGACATTGCCTCTGTGGGGTCATCACAGCTGAGCCAATCGGATTTTGGTAGAGATTGGGAGGATAGACCTAACGGCGGCGGTGTTCCAGTTAACTCGGAGCAAGATTTGATTGATATATGGAAAGCGGCGCGGCCTATGCTTGTTAGAATATACGCCGGTACCAGAAATATTCCACAACTCGCCGGTATTTATGAGCGAACACTAAATATTGCCTGGCATGCCCTATCCTTATGGTGGTTTAATAAAATTGATGGCAGAGGTCCTCACAAAGTTAAAGATAATCTTGAAGAGCACGTAGAGACACTCAAAGTAATAGCGAGAACAGGAAAGCCATTTGAGCCTAATATACCTCATCATTTTTCATTTCGTGGAGGCGATGACTATACATACGTCCTGTCTTCATATTTAGCGGCTAAGACTGCCAAAAAAATGGGCATAAGATATTTTGTGCTGCAAACCATGTTGAATACTCCCAAGTACACATGGGGGATACAGGATTTGGCAAAAGCTCGCGCTCTTCTGACGCTCGTTAGGGAGTTAGAGGACGATACATTTGTCGTCTTTTTGCAGCCAAGGGCTGGTTTAGATTATTTTTCTCCTAACCTTGATAAGGCAAAAGTTCAACTAGCCGCTGTTTCTGCCATGATGGATGACATTGAACCAGATAATAGCAATAGTCCAGATGTGATACACGTCGTAAGTTATTGCGAAGGAGTTACGCTGGCAACTCCTACGTACATAGACGAAAGTATACAGATCACAATTACTGCAATAGAAGAGTACAGAAAACTCAAAGAAGCAGGTCATATGGATGACATGAAAAACCACCCTGATGTGCAGGAGCGTACTAGGGATCTCTATAAAAATGTTAAGTCCATTACAGGGTTGATAGAAAAAAATATCCAGGACCCATATAGTGCAGAAGGCTTATATCAAATCTTTAAACTGGGCATACTGACAGCTCCTTACCTGTGGGAAGGCCGAGAAGAGTTCAAGGACGCAGTGAAATGGGAAACCAACTTAGTCAATGGGGGCATCAAAGTCGTTGGGGATGACGGGAGACCGGTAGACCCAACCGAAAGAGTACGCCAAATATTCTTTAATAGGGCATTAAGCGAGCTAAAGCAACAAAAGGGTGTCTGATAAGTATGTCAGTTTCATTAGTCAAAGTATCAATTCTCTGTATAACCTATAACCACAAAGACTATATACGGCAGTGTCTGGATGGATTCTTAATGCAGGAGGCAAATTTTGAGTACGAGATAATAATAAACGATGATGCTTCGACTGACGGGACACAGGAAATAATAAAAGAATATCAAAAAAAATATCCAGGAAAAATAAGAGCGGTTTTACAGAAAGAGAATCAGCATTCGCGCGGTGGCCGCAGCTTTTTTATAAGATTTTTATTTCCAAAAGCAAGAGGTAAATATCTTGCACTCTGCGAAGGTGATGATTTTTGGACGGACCCAAAGAAGCTGCAAAAACAAGTAGATTTTCTGGACAAACGCCCTGACTACGTAATTTGCTTTCATCCCGTGAGAGTATTTTTTGAGAACGGTGAAAGGAAAGATTCTGTTTATCCGAATCCTAACGAAGAGAGCGACTTTACGTTGTCAGGTTTATTAAAGGCAAACTTTATACAGACTAACTCGGTTATGTATCGTAAGCAAAATTATGAAAAGATTGCAATTGGACTTATGCCTGGAGACTGGTATCTACATTTATATCACGCCCAGTTTGGAAAGATAGGATTCATCGACAAGACAATGTCTGTATACAGACGCCATTCGGAGGGTCTATGGTGGGAATCGGACAAGAATCTGGATGCTATATGGAAGAAACACGGGTTGTCTCACATGGCTCTTTATGCCGAGATGCTTAAGTTATATGGAGATAAGAAAGTACATAGAGAGACTATATATAAACACATCGAGAAGCTCACGATAACCCTATTTGAAATTGACCAGAAATATAAAGAGAGCTTAGTGGGCCAGGTGGTTTTGTCTTATCCAAACATTATTACAAACATATTAATGAAGTGTCTGAAGGACATCGATCAATACAGAAAAGACAAAGACTATTTGCTCAGCGAAAATGTTAAGCTACAAGAAACTGCCCTGTCCAAGGATACTGAGCTCAGAAGGGTTAAGGCATCTATATTCTGGAAAACTAGAAATAAGGCCGCGGGCTTTATCGGAAAAGAAAAAATTTAAGTTTTTGCCTGTTGTTTTAATTCTTTTTGATATCTTTCGGGTAGCTCATCCATATTCCAGGAATTAATATCAGGGTTAGCCCTTAATCGATAGAACTTCTCCTCATCACTTGTTTTTGCTGAATCTGGTCCTGAGTACCAGGGCAAATGACGGGCAATGTATTTCCCACCCGTTCGTATACTCGGATGGAGGGTATACCGGTAGGTGAATGGTTTATAAAGTGCAAAGGTTGTATCAATACCCGCTTCAAAAACATTCTCTTCTAATGTATTGTTCCAGAATTGTGATTCCCAAGTAACCACAGATTCTTTCAATGGGTAATGATCTGGTAGGTCATCAATTCTTAATCCAAACCCAACCTTCTCATACAAGAGATACTTCTTATGCAAACTATAGAAGCGTTTAATGACATCCCTAGGGCATTCGGCTGTAGGGATTACATCGGGGTCAGTGACTATATAAAATTTTTCGGGAGAAAGAGACTTAACTATTCCGCTATTCCATGGAGAGGTGTGTCCTACGTTTTTCCTTGTTGGTATGACTTGATACGAGGTCTTGCCAAGATAATCAACTAGCGGAGGGAAGATAGAATCGTTATCAATAAGTATGACATTCTTCATTCCCATCCCTTCAAGCCACTTCACCAAAGTTTTAAGTGGTTCCAGCCTATCCCTACAAATAATGTAAATGGGGGTCTGTCTCCAGGCAGATGAATTAAGTGCAGTTGCCATCCCCTCCTTAATAACGGTCAGATTTTTTGGATTTAACCACCCTTGAGGCGATGTCTTAAGTACCTCATTTCTTATGTGCTTAAGTTCTGTTGCAAAGTTCTGTCTTCTCAGTGTAATACCAGAAAATACTAGATTCTTTGTCCTTGCTAACTTAAGCCTAAATGAAAGCCTAGGAGAAAAAAGCCATTTAAAATAATTCCGGAGTTGATAGATTCTATAATGCTTCGCAAGTACTCTTCCCCAAAGTGTGATTTCCTTTGTGTCGTGCTTAGTGGCATTAACGGAGAATACAAGTTCATGGGTAATATCCTTGCCTAACTTAGAGCCCAACATTCTGTAATTAGCCTTTGAAATTAGTGTCTTTGATTTGTCCCATATATAACTAAAAACAACCATCCTATCAGAATTGTTATTGTTGTCGATTCCTGGCTTGAGGCCGCCATATTGTACAAGTAATTCATGATCAACTATGAGATCAGCATCGTCATGACGGTACTTTATCCACGCCCTATTAACTATAAGCTCGGTTGCGTCAGATAAAAATTTTTCAATATCCAACCTTAATGGATCGCCAGGAAATGCTATATATTGCTTCTTTGCACTAAGCCAACCAATATTTTTGGCATTCTCTTTATAACTATCAGTTACTTTTACACCACAAAATGGTGAATTTAACTTAGTATTCAAATTGTGCGCTACTACTATATCCAACTTAGGTCCGTACTTTTTAGCCAAGCCCTTCAGGCTATCTAGTGCTTTATCAATTCCTTGTGTCGTTTGATTAGTCAAATCAATAATCAGGGATATTTCCACCTGTTCTTCTAAGAGAAGAGTACTGTAGTTGTCTCTTAGTATGGGGGATCTATTTAGCTTAAATCTACTAATTAAAGCAGCAGGCCACGTAAAACATGAATAAATGAATGCATTACTAAATCCCCTATGGAGGGTCGTTTGGCTAGTCTTCTTAAAGCGTAAGATTGTACTCAAGACTCCAGTCTTGATATATGAGCGTAAAAACTTAAGCAGGAAGCGTTTTTCAAAATTCCTTATTGCGAATAAAAATCGATTTTTAAATAGCTGCCTGAACTGGAAGTATGAACTTGAACTTGAGCCGTTCTTATGCCAAATATGCAGCCTAGGTTCGTACAAAATTGTATAGCCGGCCCGCTTCATACGAGCGAACAGATCAGTCTCTTCGTAGTATGCAAAAAATGGCTCATAAAGGTAGCCAACTTCTTCAATAGTGCTCTTCCTCAAGACAGTGCCAGAACCTGAGACAGTATTGACCACCTGTTTTATACCATCATCTTTTCTTTTAAAAATTCCCTCAGCAGTAAATGGATTTATGACCTGGTAGGCAAAGTATGGATTTTGGCTTTCATAAGCTGGATGATCTTTATCCCATTCGTATGCACGCCCCCCTACTGCTCCAATGGCTGGGTCGGCTTCCAACGCATCAATAGCTATGTCAAGATAATGTGGATCAACCACGGCATCATTGTTTAAGAGAAATACGTAATCACCACGCGCTACAGACAGGCCATCTATATGACCGCCAGTAAAGCCACGATTCTTTGTGTTATTAACAAATACCACATCCTCTAGTTTAGAAAGCTTCTCTTTTGAGTCATCTTCAGAACCATTATCAACAATAATTATTTCTGTCTGTTTATACTTAAGTTTCCTTACACTTTCAAGACATACGAGAGTGTCATCAATACGATTCCAGTTCAGGATAACAATGCTTGCAAGAGGTGGAGTGGCTTTGGGCATAAACTCCACCTATTTTAACACGTAAAGATAGGACCGCGCCGTGCGGGTGCCTGGAATGATCGGTAGTCTCGAATCCAGTCATTTGAAGAGTAGTACATTCTATTGCTATAACAATCCCAAGGACCAAAGGGTCTACTCATAATTCCGCTGCCGTCATAATCAACAACTATAATACCGCTTTGATCATGGATGATGGTTCCTGCCCGTGCCTGCAAAAGTTCACCCTTTGGGAGCCAGGAGTCAAACTGAGTCCCCCCTTTATTGTCTGCCATCCTAAGGAAGTTACTATCAAAAGCAAGCTCATTTGCTATGGGGCGCAATTTGCCCTTATCTACCATAAAGACCGCTGGTATCCCGTAGAATATTAACTGCGTGCCGGAGGGGTGACGGGGTGTATCAAGCACCGTAGAAAAAGTTGGAGCAGGGACCTCACTAGTGGGAACTATCATTACGTCTCTGTCGGTATAGCCAAGCTCTCTAAACGCGTATGCTGTTATAGCGCGCTTCTTTAGTACATTATCAACATCATAATCCATAACATAAACTGCGGGTGAGCTACTTGTTGTAAACACAGTTCCAGGGGCTAAGGTATTAACGGGAGTGCCCAGGGGCAGGTTTCTATCTCCTGTTGTAGCTTTTTTAATTTTCCCCCACGGGAATTTATAGCTATTAAACACATATGGGCTAGTTACGAATCTCTTTTGACCATCCTCAATTAAATATATTTTGCCTTGATCCGTAGTGTCGGTAACGAAACTGCCATTCGGGTGTGCCTTATCAGTGTCGTTTGCTCTTACGGAGCCGAACCAAAGCTCAAAAAACTTAACAAAATTGTAGCTTCCGGTGTAGCAGCGACCGGTACTACCGTATTCGGGATGTACACTGTAGCAGAGGGTGCCTGCGGGGACGCTTTGGGCCGGTACTCCATTCCGGTGATTGTTGAATGCATGAGGGGTGTAACAGTAGAAGGCGGACGTTGCAGCGTTCGAGATATAGTGTGTGCGGTAATATTTCCCATCCTGATCAAAGAAATCTACATTTTTGCCCGGATAAAGATTAGGCTTATAGTATGCCTTCTCGGTTCCGCAAGTCCAACTTGCACTTGTATACCACCAGTTCATATTTCCACGTGCCCGTTCGTAATGGAATCGCAGGACCCACGTACCATTATCGATTTGGTAAAAGAATGTAGATGCATTACAGCCGCCCGAGGTTGGACAGTTGTACCCCATTGCTTGATTCAATTGCCACGAGGTTGGGTTAGCTGCGGTGGTTAGACTTTGTTCCTTTTGCATTGTTGCTAAAATTACCTGTGGATTGATTCCATATATCTGTGCTGAGTAGTAAATGATATGAGAGGCAGGAGTACTTTGTCCGCAAGGTGCACCGATTGATAGGTATATTTGCTTTGCTTGAGTGCCTGCGATATCACAGTCAAGCACAAAGCTTAAATTGGCTAGACCAGCATTCTTTCCGGCTAGGAAGCTTTGAATGTCGGTTTTTGTCATAGAGCCGGCATTTAGGAATACAGAATCGTCAATAAGGTTACCGCCCTCGTAGGCGGCATTGACTTTAGGTGCTTTTGAAACGATATTGATACCAAAAAGAGTTAAGCTAAAAACAAACAAGGCCATCATAAATCGCTTCTTCGCAACAGGTTTCTTGATTAGATCTTTTACTATCATATTGCTGCTATTAAATTTTTATAGGTATCTCTACGTTGCTAAATTCACTTCCATCGCTGTGAGCACCAAAGATATCTAATCTACCCTCTGTTGCGCTGGAGCTGAAGTTTATTATTCCTGAGAATTTACCGTTGACGACAGTCAGCTCTCCTTGAGCTATGACTCCGCTAACACTATCGATTATCCGATATGATACCTTTTGTAAGCTACTTGTACCACTAATTTCGGTCCCGCTTCTTAGGATTTTATTGGGGTAGGGGTTTTGGACCGTAACTTCACCCGTACTTGATGTGGTCCATACTCCAGGATCTGTTTGTTCTGAAACTGCTCCCTGTCGATCTTCTATATTGCCGGTGCCCTCATTTTCTCTGACTGTATTTCCTGGCTGACGCTCGTCACCACCTGTAAAATCTTCTTGAGCTGTAGGTAGTGTGCTTGTTGTCTTAGCATCTTGATTATCGTGGGTGACTTGTTTTTGATTATCCTTCAGGAATATTGTCCATAAGCCAAAGCACATAGCACAAAAGGCCAATACTGAGAGTATGACCAGGGTGATTTTTAGCCTTTTACGTCGATTTTTGTATTGTCTAACCACGGATTAATATTACCATAACCGCTATGATAAATCAACGTGGCAAGTATCTCTTGAGTCTGTTCTTGATTGGTTGGGGTAGTAGTCTCTTGGTAGTTTTTACGATTTTATTCTGTTGTTTTTTAGGTATACCCCTACTAATTGAGAACTCTTTTCTTGGCTGAACAGGACTCTTTAGAAAGGAAACCAATTCTTTGACAGACTCATCCCACGTATAAAGACCACGGCTATCAGCAATTGACTCTTTGACTGAAGTTAAGAGTTTAGAATCAGTCTTTAGTCGAATAATTGCATCACACATTTCATCCGTATCTTGCGGCGCTACGGCGATTCCCATATTGTTGTTCGCCGCAGTATCTCCGAGAAAATCGCCTCTTGTCGAAATAGTAGGGAGTGATGCAAGAAAATGATCAAGTACCCTCGTTCTATGAGAATAACGTGCCTCAATTGAAGGCTTGTGTGCATAGAGTGCAACATCCGCGTGTGTAAGGTACTCAAGGCGTGCATTAAAATCAATCCATCCCTCGCGGAAAAAAACGTGCTTATCTTTCAGCCCCAGCTTCTCAGCAAGCTTATATGCTTGGGTAGTTTCATCCATTTCCGGAACATCACTGTTCGGATGTTTAGTACCAAGAAATACCAATTTTATGTCTTCATGACCTGAATCCACCAGGTCTTTAATACACTTTATGGGCGTAATTGCATCGAACCAGTCCCATATTCCTCCCGTCCAGACAATGACAAAATCATCCTTCTTAATACTTGGAAAGTCTGTTCGTAACGAGTCTTTGAAAGTTCTATTCTCTACTTCACTTGGGTTTATGCCCATCGGTAACGAGGCAATACGATCATAAACGGGAAACGCATTAAAATTACTTGGGGCTATTGCTCCAGAAGAAAAAGCAAACCCAGTCCAAAAGTCTTTCTGTATTGGATTTGAACAAACAAAATAATCACCGTTCTTAAAGAAGGCTTTATAGTTTTCAATAGAAACACCGTAGTCATAATCGCTTGTCCGGTCGGTTCTTTTCGAATGAATTCTACCGATTAGATCTTCCACGGGAACTGGCGCGTAAAGATCAAAAATAAGAAGCTTTTTCTTCTTTTTTGCATATTCAATCATTTCTTGGCTTAACCATAATGCAAAAATCACATCAAATTTATCAAATGCTTTACGGAAGTCGTATGTCTTAATGTCGAAAAACTCATAAGAAGTTCCAGCCAAACCTTCTAAATATGCAGGATTGAAGGTCGCTAATGCTACATCAAAATGCTTACTAAGTGCGGTTGCAATTTGATGGTATCGTATACCCGGGCCTGCCATCTTTTGGCCCACTTTATCGTGAGAGATCACCAGTACTCTCTTCATATATCAACTTTTCTCTTCAGAATAAGAGAAGCTATTTTTTTACCTTCCCGTACTGCATAGTTTGTACCGCGATCTTCGGGATAGATTTGTGAAAAATTCGAGAGGTATATATTTGGCAGAGGCGTCTTCATTTTAGGAAGTATATTGATATAATTCTTTTCTACAATATGCTGTGCATTGGCAAAGCGGAAGAAGTGTTTTTCTCGCACTTTCTTGGTGTCAAAATCGGGAAAAATTTGCTTAAGACTCTTAAACCAGAGTTTCTCTAGTCTCTTATCATCGCAGGTGAATAGTTCGTGGTCGTGCGGTACGTAGGTGGCTATGTAGTAAATATATTTCCCGTTGTAACTGGCTTTATCAACCAGCTTCGTATGATGAATAAACACCAAAAAGGGTAAATCCAAATCATTGATATTGTGCCAGTAATAAGGACTTATCTCTTGATCGGATGAAAATATCAGCAAGCGAGCGCCCAAGTACTTGATACTCTGTAGCTGCTTGAGGTAAGTGGGCTTGATAGACTTGTTCTTTTCAATGAGTTTCGCAAATACATAAGATGGCGTTGTCGCTACGCAGGCATCGTATACTTTGCTTGTGCCGTCTACCAATACTACTTTGGCTCTTTTATCAGGCGTACTTAGGAGAGAGGATATCTCTACGCCGGTTTTGATAGTAACTTTCAGTTCGTGCAATCTTTGCACCAGGGCATCGGTAAATACCTGGAAGCCACCCTCAAAATAACCGAGCTTCTCACCACCAACTTCTCTAGATTGTGCCCGTATGTGAATGCGTGCCCACAGCCAAGCCATCGAAACTCTATTATAGAATTTGTCGAACTTGCCCTTAAGAAGTGGCTCCCAGATGACCCGAGTGACTTGTTTGCCAGCTGCTTTTAGCATCCAGTCATAAGCGGTAACATTTTGAAACCTCTGCCAATTTTTCGTTTTTTGCAAATATAAGACAACAAGTCCAGCTCGAATGCGGTTTACGAAAGACAGTGGTTTGAATTTTATCAAGTCAAGAGCGCCCTTGAACGGGTATAGGACACCGTCATAATAAAGAGAAACTGAACTGTCATGCCATTTAAGCTTGTCACCCACTCCAAGTTCATTCGCCATATCTATAATATGTGTATCAGTTTTAAATAAGTGATGGTAGGCGCGTTCTAGTGAGGAGCCTTCAACAACAAAATCACTAGCAAGCCCACCTATTACGGGGCCTCGTTCAAGTATCTCTACCTTCTTGCCAGTCTCGGCTAATCGTAGGGCCGCTACAAGGCCGGTATAACCCGCTCCGATAATAACTATTTTTGAAGACGATTTAATCATAGGAAGTCCATATATACTTTAACAAACAACCCAGCTCCTTCAATAAAGGTGAATGCAGCAATGCCCGCCAATATAAAGAGGACGGCTATCATCTGCTTATCTTTTCTTATTGCATATGCTACCAGAAGAACCAGGGGCGCTAATATGGGGTACATGTACCTTCCTTGTGGCTGGAAATCATACTGGAAAGTGTTGTATATACCAAGCAGCAAGCAACCCATAAAGACTGCTGAGAACAAAGAGGACGCGATAAGAATTTTCTTAGAATCACTCTTATTTTTATTGACATAGATTAGATAGAAGAAGGCGCTAGTCGCCATTATGAGCAGAGCTTTAATTATGATATATACGTGTTCTTCAAGAAAGTAGAACATAGAGCCATATGCCACAAAGAATGAGCGAAAGAGGATGTCAAAGTAGTTCATATGGGTGATCCGGACAAAAGAATCCAGATTAAAGGGGTGCGTCTGGCCAAGTTGATGGAATTCAGACATTTTCTCAAGGACGAAGTTCTGCCCCAGGGCATCACCATATAATAGAAGATTTCTTATATACCAGAATGCTGAAAAAAGAATAAAGCTTCCGACAGCAAACAGGGCCATCCGAAGTAATTCTTTCCTGGTGAATTTATACCTGCGTAGGATGTAGACTATGACAGATAAAGCTGCAACTCCTAAAATAAAATAGTTATACTTTGCCAAGGGCAGTAGCCCAAAAAGACTTATAGTAAGGAAGATTTGTCTTTTTATATCCTGAGGTTTCAGGGCGAAAAGCGCGAAGGAGAAAGCAAGCAGGCCTGAAATTGCTAGTGAATGTGCATCTAAGTTCGTGTACGAATTTGTAAAGATTACCTGTGGGATAAAAGCGACGGAAAATGTAAGTAAACCAGCCACGAGCCTTCGACGTGTAAGCACATAAGAAGCGCCGTAAACCGACAAAACGAAGACCAGACCATATAAAAGCGTAGGTATGCGAGCGGCAATAAACGGAGTGATTCGGCCACTGGCACTGAATACCTTGGCGCTCACCGCGCTTACTATATAGCTCGGCGCAGGATAAATACTATAAGAATAAAGACAAGGCACAGAGCTAAAAGGTTCGTCACGGCAATTTTTATAAGCATCTAGGTCATCCACTCCTGATACCGGAAGTCTCTTTTTTTTCATTATGAATTCAACATTAAAGCTATAATGTGCGAGTTCGTCTGGGCCGCCTTTGGTTGCTGAGATTTCGTCTATGGGTTTTGGTATGGACGTGATCATTAATAAAGAAACGGCAACATATACTGCTGCTAAAACAAAAAGAGGCCAATGAAAAAGCCTCACCTTAAGTTGACGCTCTACCTTCTCTAGATTTCCAAAACTCAAGTTTTTGTTCAATGTATATTGTGCGAGCAGTATAACAGGGAGTGTTATAAGTTTTGCTAACAACTCATTTATGCCAACGATATAGTGTAGGAAAGCGAGGAGTGCGGCACTCAACATAATTCCGAAGAATCCAACGAGGTAAAATATACTAAATCTCTTAAGTAGCTTATCTGTAACCTTAAAGTTGAACTTAAGGTTAAGGATGAAGTTATTAATTATACCTGCCGAGATAGAGATTGTGTTAGCGACAATGGGGTTTATATGAAAAACCTGAGTCAAGAATGCGTATATTATAAAATCAAGTAGGACACCACTAAGTCCAATGATTGTATAAAGAATGAACTGTCGATTTAAAATCTTTTTGTAAGGCAGCTTATTAAGAATTTTTTGCATTCTTGTAAATCCGGCTAATCATATAGAGTGGCCTAGCCTGTGCTTCGGTATAAATTCTACCAACGTAACTACCCAAAACGCCAAGCATAATTAGCTGTATGCCACCTATGAAGAGTACTGAAATTACTATAAAGGTCCAGCCTTCAATCGTAATTTCTGGAAAGAAGATCTTCATCACGATTGCATATATTATTCCTAGAAAGCTAAGAGAGGCTATAAAATAGCCAACATTAGAGATGAGCTTTAATGGTGCGGTTGAAAAACTGAATATGCCGTCGGCGGCAAACTTGAGCATTTTCTTGAGGGGATATCCCGTTTGGCCGGAGTGACGTTCATCGCGATCAAATAAAACGGCCGTCTGCTTAAAGCCAACAAAGCTAACCATACCGCGTAGGAAGCGATTATGTTCTTTGAATTTTTTGATCTCATCAACAACCTTGCGGTCCATAAGCCTAAAATCACCGGTATTACGCGGGATGTCTATATCTGCAAGTTTTTGGAGTGTGCGATAGAATATATCAGCGGTGAGTTTCTTGAAAAAGGTATCTTTACGAGTTCGTCGCTGTGCGTAAACAACCTCATAGCCCCTTTCCCACTGCTTAATAAGTTCAAAACTTATCTTGGGGGGATCTTGCATATCGCTATCCATAATTATAACCGCGTCGCCACAAGCGTGGTCTAAGCCG
>CAZJWS010000001.1:20562-24439 GCA_964549985.1 uncultured Candidatus Saccharibacteria bacterium
CTAAGCCGGCGGTTACAGCCATTTGGTGTCCAAAGTTACGGGAGAACTCTATAATTGTGATACGCGTGTCCCTTTTTTGTATGGAAACAAGCTTCTCAAGTGAATCGTCCTTGCTCCCGTCATTGATAAAAATAAGCTCAAAATTGTACTTCTTGTTTTTACCGAGTAGTTGCGAGATTGTTCTATATAAAATGTCTATATTGCCAGATTCGTTATAAATAGGGAATATATAACTAACAGTCTTCTTCACACACAGATCTCCATTTCACGGACTATTATAGCAGTCATTTACTTGTTGCTTGTTGTAACAAATATCCGCCGTAACCAGACTTTCTGAGTGGTTCGGCAATTTGGAGCAGGCGTTCCTTATTGATGAAGCCTTGATTGTAAGCAACTTCCTCAATGCAGCCAACCTTAAAGCCAGTACGTTTTTCTATAACGCGGATATATTCTGATGCATCATTCATAGACTCAAAAGTACCAGTATCTAACCAGGCGGTGCCACGGTCCATTACTTGAACCTTGAGTTTGCCACGCTTCAAGTACTCTTCATTTACAGAAGTGATTTCTAATTCACCACGATCACTCGGTTTAATATTCTTGGCGATTTCTACCACAGAATTATCATAAAAATAGAGGCCAACCACTGCGTAGTCAGATTTCGGTTTAGAGGGCTTTTCTTCGATTGATACTGCCTGCATTTGTCCGTCAAATTCAACCACACCGTAACGCTCAGGGTCAGATACTTGATAGGCAAACACTACACCACCTTCAGGATTAGTGCAGCCTTCAAGGCTTTCACCAAAACCGTGGCCGTGGAATATGTTATCACCAAGCACCAGCGCGACGGGGTCTTTGCCAATAAACTCCTCGCCAATAATGAAGGCTTGCGCAAGGCCATCTGGAGTTGGCTGTACCGCATACTGCAGGTTTATGCCGATATCACTACCGTCGCCAAGCAGGCGCTGGAACTGGCTTTGATCATCCGGTGTCGTGATAATGAGGATATCTCTAATACCCGCCATCATAAGTGTTGACAAGGGGTAGTACACCATAGGCTTGTCATAAATCGGCATCAACTGCTTGGAAATACCTTTCGTGATTGGATAGAGGCGTGTGCCGGAGCCACCTGCCAAGATAATCCCTTTCACGCGACCCCCCGGTTCTTATCTAGCAGATAACAGGTTGCAGATAACAGAGATTTAACAGATATCATTTAACAGAGGTCTCCCTTAGTGTATTTATTATAGATTGCAGGATCGTAAGAAGTTCGTGAGCTTCTTGGCGCGGCTCCTTCCAACTATCGTCCTTAGTTAATTCTATAACAAGATCGATCCAATAGCGCGTTTCAGCGGTTTCTTTTTTAGCAATAAAAATTTTGTTGCGAAAGTCCGTCTTCGACGAACTGTTGCACGCCTCGGCATAGTTGGCCCCAATGCTAGTGCATGATCGTATGAGCTGGTCTGCAATCCGGGGTGAAATCCCCTTGGTTTCTTCTAGTCTACGGATCACCTGCACTGCAAAAGCTAACATCCGCTTCTCAAGCAGTTCGTGTCTGTTATCTGTCATCTGCTAAATCTCTGATCAATGTTATTTGTTCTCTGTTCAATCATACTTCATAGGGGTTAGGAAGAAAATTGGTTGTGCTAGAGTGTAAGGTATGAAGACGATTCTTGTGACGGGTGGGATGGGGTATATTGGCAGCCATACAGTGGTCGAGTTGGTGGCTGCAGGCTACATACCAGTTATTGCCGATAATCTAGCCAACAGTAAAGTAAGTGTGCTGGATCGGCTACAGAAAATCACCGGCCAGGATATTGCATTTGAACAAGTAGATATGTGCGACAAGTCCGCCGTATCCGAGCTACTCCAGAAGTACGACTTTGATGCGGTGATTCACTTTGCGGGCCTCAAGGCGGTGGGCGAATCAGTAGAGCAGCCACTGGGCTACTATCGGAACAACATTGACTCTACCCTGACACTGTGCGAAGTAATGCAGGAAAGAGGCGTCAAAAAGCTGGTGTTTAGTTCATCAGCTACGGTGTATGGTGATCCCGAGGAGTTGCCGCTCAAAGAAACTACGCGCACTGGACAAGGGATTACAAATCCCTATGGCCAGACTAAGTGCATGATCGAGCAGATCTTACGTGACCTGACCGTCTCTGACCCAACGTGGCACATCACGAGCCTGCGATATTTTAATCCAATTGGTGCCCACGAAAGTGGCAAAATTGGTGAAGATCCAAACGGTATACCGAATAACCTACTACCTTACATCGCCCAAGTAGCGGCGGGCAAATTAGAGAAACTCAAAGTTTTTGGTGACGATTACGACACACCGGACGGCACGTGTGTACGTGATTACATTCATGTTGTTGATCTGGCAAAAGGACACATTGCTGCGCTTGATCATACACAAGAGGCTGAATCGTACAAGGTGTACAATCTGGGAGCGGGCCGGGGTACATCAGTGCTGGAGTTGCTGCGTGCTTTTGAGCAAGCTGCGGGCAAAACAGTCCCTTACGAAGTAGTTGGCAGGCGGCCGGGCGACGTTGCTGTATGTTATGCAGATGTATCGAGGGCGAAAGAAGCTTTGGGCTGGCAAACTGAACGTACTATTGCCCAGGCCTGTAGCGACAGCTGGCGCTGGCAGCAGTTCGCAGCCTCGCTGACTGATTAGCTGGTTTCCTGGCCGGTGGCTTGATTGATGCGGGATGAGGAGTCGCGCTTTTCGACTTCGTGACTGCCAACGCCAAAAACCATCTCTATCTTGCAGTCCAGGCAGGCCTGAGTCTCATTCTCGGGCAGGGCGTGTTTGGTAGGGTCACGGTCGCCGCCGTTGGCACAGACCAGCTCATCATCTGGGTACAGCTCACGGATTTTGCGCAAGGTTTTGGATTGGCCAAGATCTTCGTCAACCGACAGCATCACCTCGTCGACATCACGTAATGCGCGCATCAGGCGCATCCGATTTTGTTCGTCCAGGATAACTTTGCCCTTCTTGAGCACCTGAGCCTTGTCGTTGTTAACAACCACAATGAGGTAGTCGCCCAGTGTTTTGGCAGACTCGATATAATCCAGGTGCCCACCGTGCAAGGGGTTGAAATAGCCACTCACAATAATTCGTTTCATACTTGTATTGTATCAAGCCCATTGTTGTAGAAATTAAATACAAACATACACTTATGAATCCACAACATATTTTTGTAATTACAAGCGGTACAATAAGCATATGATTCCCGTTACTCCTAGCTTTACCTACGTCTACGTATTACGCAGTCAGAAAAGTGGAATGTTATATACAGGTTGTACGTCAGACTTACGGAAGCGCCTAGACGAGCATAACTCTGGCAAAAGCACGTATACCAAGGGCCGTGGGCCATTTGAGTTAGTATATTTTGAAGCATATAGAGACAGTAGCGATGCTTTTGCAAGGGAGAAGCACTTGAAATCAGGACCAGGCAAGAATAATTTAAAGCAGCGCAACAGACGCTTCCTAGGAGTAACGGGATGAACAAGATATTGATTACGGGCGGCGCAGGGTTTATAGGGGCAAACTTTGTGCACCACGTCCTAACTAACAGGCCCGGGTTACAAGTAACCGTAATTGACAAACTGACGTATGCTGGTAATGCCGCTAGCGTCGAGAGTGTCCTGGACAAGATAGAGTTTGTTACCGGAGACATCTGTAACGAGCAGTTGATTGATGAGCTGGTTGCGGCAAATGATATAGTCGTCCACTTTGCCGCCGAATCACACAACGATAATTCGCTGAATAACCCCTGGCCATTTGTCGAAAGTAACCTGATTGGCACTTATCGGATCCTGGAAGCAGTGCGCAGGCACGGTAAGCGCCTGCACCACATCAGCACCGACG
>CAZJWS010000001.1:24449-24752 GCA_964549985.1 uncultured Candidatus Saccharibacteria bacterium
CGACCTAGAACTTGATGACCCCGCTAAGTTCACGCCGGAGACTCCGTACAATCCATCCAGTCCGTACTCATCCACCAAGGCAGGATCGGACCTGTTGGTGCGAGCCTGGGTACGCAGCTTTGGTATCACGGCGACCATCAGCAACTGCTCCAACAACTACGGTCCCTATCAACATGTAGAGAAGTTTATTCCCCGCCAAATTACTGAAATCTTAGAAGGCCGCCGCCCAAGACTATATGGCAAAGGCGAAAACGTCCGCGACTGGATCCACGTAGATGACCACAATAGCGCCGTACTGGCTAT
>CAZJWS010000002.1:0-2694 GCA_964549985.1 uncultured Candidatus Saccharibacteria bacterium
CTACGATAGAGGGGGTGGCACTGCCATAAATAACTTCGGCGTTATGGAGTTTGCCGGCTTGAGCAGCGACACGCAGTGCATGGTAGCGTGGTGCGGATTCTTGTTTGTATGCC
This sequence comes from uncultured Candidatus Saccharibacteria bacterium, assembly GCA_964549985.1. Classification (GTDB taxonomy): domain Bacteria; phylum Patescibacteriota; class Saccharimonadia; order Saccharimonadales; family JACDBH01; genus CAZJWS01. Next base: position 114 of record CAZJWS010000002.1, read on the forward strand.
GGTTCGTGCATCTCGTCGATGACAATAAGACCGATGTTACGGAGCGGACTGAATAGCGCTGATCGTGTACCAAGTACAAGAAGCGGTGTTTTACTTCCTAAGATCTTGAGCCAGTTGCGGTTGCGCGTGGCTTTGGTGAGGCCAGAATGCATAGTCACTACTTGTGCGCCATAAAGCTGCATGAGAATTTTTTCCAGCTGCGGAACTAGGGATATCTCCGGTACAAGCAAGATGACTGACTTGCCGTTTTCTAGCTGCGCTTGAGCACGCTCCAGATAGACGCGGGTTTTGCCGCTGCCGGTTTCGCCGTGCAGCAGGAAAGTCCTTTTAGATGCAGCTTGTATCTGTTCGACTACCTCTTGCTGTTGCTTGGTAAGTGTAGGGAGTACACCATTAACGAGCGCGGAGTGATCATCTGTTTTACGCGGTTGTACGGTGAGGCTGGATGGTACAAATAACTGGGTGAGTGCCCCTCCAGTACTGGGGTAGTAAGCGGTTATCCAGTTGTGAAGAGCAATGGTTTCGGCGGGCAAGGGCTCCTCGGTAAGTTTTTTGGTTATGGGTTTTGTTTTGAAGCCTGGTTCTCCGGTCTCTGCAGCAATGAACCCCGCAACCTGTTTTTTGCCATAGGGAACAACCACCACAGCGCCAACGGGCAGCTCGTTCTCTGAGCTGTAGGTGAGCGGCTCTGGTTTTTGGTAACTTACCTCACTGACGTACACCAGGTAATAGTGCATGGTTTTTCTATTATACTAAGGTTAAGTGTTTGACGGCTTAAATCCGGCTTTGCTATATTGTCTTCTAGTCCAAGGCGCGCTATACTAAGCGTTGTCCGAATAACAATAGGGAGTGATGTGTTAGACGTTTTCATAACTTCGCGTGTGCGCCGCAAGATCATCGTGATCTACGCCAAGTATCCTGACTTTAAGACCCACGTGCGTGGACTTGCTAAGCTTATCAAAGAAGATGCGGGTAATATCCAGCGCGAACTTAAGCGTTTGGAGAAGGTCGGCTTTTTGCTGAGCGAGCGTCAAGGCAACACCAAGATTTATCACACCAACAAGCACTTTCCTATTTTCAAAGAGCTCCAGAGTATAGTGTTGAAATCACAACGCACTGCTCAAAAGAAAACCCAATTGTAGTTAAGCCGCTTGCTTATTTATCTCTGTTGAGGTACAATACCACTCATGATTTCAGTAACACGTAAAGACGCCAAAGAGCCTGTAGAGAACGTACTGCGCCGTTTTAACCGCAAAGTACAGTCATCAGGTGTTATTGCCGTCGCCAAAGCTGGCCAGTATTTTGAGAAGCCGCTGAGCAAGCGCGAGCGCCGTATCAAGGCTATCAGCCGCGCTGAACGCAAGGCTATCAAGGTCAAGAAGCTCAAGCTCGGCCAGAAATAAAACCGTTCATAACGGAGAAAACGCCTTCTGCATCCAAGCGTGAACGGTTTTCGGCTCACCAAAGCTTCGAAAGGGGCTTTTTTAATTTGGGCTGTCTCTGTTACACTAGAGGTGATACGAGTCCCGTAAGATCCCAAAAGACTTAGCTACAGTCTGGCGGCTGAATCCTGGTGCTCGGTTCAGATTAAAATTAATACCAGAAAGTTAAGTGGTATCCGACGGGATGACAATCAAAGAACAAATCGACCAGGATCTAAAGGCCGCTATGCTTGGCGGTGACAAAACATTGGCCACCACGCTGCGCGGGCTGAAGGCCGCCATCTTAAATGTAGAGGTGGCACAAGGTGTTCGAGAGACAGGTCTGCCGGATGATGAGGTAATCTCATTGCTGCAAAAAGAGGCCAAGAAGCGCCAGGAAAGCGCGGATTTATTTGGCCAAGGCGGTAACACCGAGAAGAGCCGGGCCGAACTTGAAGAAAAAGAAGTCATTGCCAAATATCTGCCGGTACAACTGTCAGAAGAAGAAATTGGTGTAATTGTCGACGAAGTTATCCAGACAACAGGGGCCAGTGGCATGCAGGCTATGGGCCAGGTAATTGGTGCGGTTAAGGCCAAGGCGGGTGCTGCAGCCGACGGCGCGGTCATAGCTCGCTTGGTAAAGGAAAAACTCCAATAATGCACATTCTAATTTCTAATTTCTATTTTCTAGTTTCTGCTCCGAAGGAGCGTGCATGATCCTATTCATGGGCGTTGCTGGTTCGGGCAAGAGTATGCAGGGGCGCTTATTGGCGGATGAACTGGCCTTGCCCTGGCTCTCAACCGGAGAGTTTTTACGTATGATGATTGCCGGCCAGCGCCGCAAGGAAATGCTGGAGGGCAAACTTTTGGCCGATGAAGAGATTATTGCCATGGTACAGAAGATTTTCAATGTAGTGGGCACGGATGAGGAATTTATCCTGGATGGATTCCCCCGCACTCCGGGCCAGGCTGATTGGCTACTGAGCCAGGTTAAGTATGGCCAGCTTGAAATCACCGCGGTTGTGCACCTGCTCGCATCTGAAGAAGTGGTGCTGGAGCGGCTACTGAGCCGAGGCCGGCAGGATGATACTGAGGCGGCTATCCGCGAGCGTTTTGAGGAGTATGAGGCTGCCATCAAGCCGGTGCTTGGCCAGTTTATG
>CAZJWS010000002.1:2704-21177 GCA_964549985.1 uncultured Candidatus Saccharibacteria bacterium
TGGTATCGCACGTACCAATCCTGGAGATCAATGCTGAGCGCGAGCCCAAACTGATCCACGAAGAAATAACTGCGAAGTTAAAGAAAATCACCAATGTTCACGCGCGTTAAGACTCCGCAGGAAATCGAAGCGATGCGTACTGCGGGCGGGATGCTCGCAGCTATCCTGAAGCTGGTTGAAGATAGTGCTCAGGCTGGTATGAGCACCAAAGATCTGGCAAATATTGCTGCGGATGAACTCAAGCGCCTGGGTGGTAAGCCCAGTTTCCTGGGCTATGATGGGGCAACGCCTTTTCCGGACGTGATATGTATTTCGGTCAATGATGAGGTGGTGCATGGTATCCCAAGTACCAAGACGGTACTGCGGCCGGGCGATGTAGTCAGCATTGATTTTGGTGTGACGTATGACGGCATGGTAACCGATGCGGCTCGCAGTTTTATACTTGGCGGTGATGCGAAGGCGCAGGTAAAACAGCTGGTCAAAGATACTGAAACTGCCATGTACGCCGGCATCGAAGTGCTGCGCGATGGTGTGCGGGTAGGCGATATTGCCAGCGCAATCCAGAAGGTACTTGTCAGGGGTAATTACGGTATTGTGCGCGATCTGGTGGGGCACGGAGTCGGCCATCAACTACACGAGGAACCAGATATCCCGAATTACGGATTTGCCGGCAGTGGTCCGGTGCTCAAGGCTGGTATGACCATTGCGATTGAGCCGATGGCAACGCTCGGCACTCATGCAGTGACCGTGGCCGATGACCAATGGACTATCTGCACCGCTGATGGGTCGCTCGCAGCACACTTTGAGCACACGGTGCTTATCACTGAGCGTGGGTATGAGATACTTACGCAATAGTCCGTTTACCGTTCACAATCCACGGCTTTCCATACATTTACCATTATCCGTTTACCTTGTGGGCCATAGTTTACGGTAAACGGTTAATGCACGGTAAATGGAAAACAGTAAACAGTAAATGGCTGTGGTGAGTTGTCATCAGTTAACACTAGCGTTATACTGCAGCGTATGTATACGAGCAGAACGGCTGGTTTTCTGCCGCAAACCTTCCCGAGCGCTCAGGCTTACGTCGCGGGCCTGTGCTACGGGCTTGATTATGCTTTGTCTCATGGGGTGCAATCTGCTATCATCGGTGTAGGTTCTCTCAAAACAAAAAGGATTATCAAATGAACTCAAGCTTCCCGCACTTTGTCGGCATAGATGTTGGTACACAGACGGTACGTTGTGTGGTGGGTATGTTTGATGAAGATGAGGCTAATGCAGTTCCTTCTGTTATTGGCTATGGTTCAGCTCCTAACTCTGGTATGCGCAAAGGAGTAGTATCGCATATAGACGATGTGGCGCAAGCGGTTGCACAGGCTGTTTCCGAAGCAGAGCGTATCTCTGGCGTGCGTATCAACACCGCGACGGTTAATATCAATGGGGTACATGTTACCGGCGTAGACTCGCGCGGTGTTATTGCTATCAGTACTGCAAACCGTGAGATCACTCCAGAAGACAAGGGCCGGGTTGAAGAAGCGGCTACCATTATCCAAATGCCACCGAACCGGGTTATCGTGCAGGTATTTGCTAAGAATTACCGGCTCGACGGGCAGGAAAGTATTAAGGATCCGGTTAGTATGCACGGGGTCCGGCTTGAGGTAGATACGCATATCATTACGGTCTCTACACCGGCAATCAAGAGTCTGGATGCGGCGCTCGACAAAGCGGGTATTATGCCAGCCCACCACACTGTTTCCAGCTTGGCGGCGGCCGAAGCGGTGCTTACCCGGCAGCAGAAGGAGTCTGGCACGGTGCTGCTTGATATAGGCGCTGGTACGACTAATTTGGTTGTGTTTGAAGATGGCGAGGTACAGCACGTGGCCGTTATACCGATTGGCGGCGTGCATTTTACGAATGATCTTGCGATTGGCCTCAAGACCGATCTGGACATTGCCGAAGCCGCAAAGCTGCAGAACGGTAGCCTGAAAGAAGACTCCAAGCGCCTGCTGAACGCCAAGGTTAACTTCGGTGGCAAAGACCATTTCTTTAGTAATGCCGATATCCATATGGTGCTTGAGGCGCGCATGGAAGAGCTGTTTGAACTTGTAGATAAGGAACTTAAGAAAATTCACAAGTCCGGTAAGCTGCCCGGCGGTGTGGTGCTGGTTGGCGGTACCGCAAAATTACCCGGCATTGCCGAGTTCGCCCGCGAAGCCCTGCAGTTGCCTGCGCGGGTTGGTAAATTGCAGCCAATTGGCGGTTTGGCAGACAAAATTGCTGATGATTCATATACGACCGCCATCGGCTTGATGATGCTTGACATGCTGCTTGGACAACAAGGTGACTCAGAAGTGACAGGGGCGGGGACGCTTAACAACCTGAACTCAGTAGCACGAAATGTGTTCAAGCGCTTTGGGCGCAAGCGCTAAAATAGCCTGATAAAATTTTTTGTCCGAGGTGTTTACTACTGAGCCATAAGTTAGGTATACTGCGTAACAGAAAGAGGAGTATATCGACCAATGCCGCAAGTAACACCTACCATAGAGACATTTGCCAGAATAATTGTTGTTGGCGTTGGAGGCGCCGGTGGCGCTGCTATCAACCGCATGATCGAGGCGGGGGTCCACGGCGTGGACTTTATCGCGGTCAACACCGATGCTCAGGCTTTGCATCATTCGCTTGCCCCTATTAAAATCCACATTGGCCGTGATGAGACCCGTGGCCTTGGTGCCGGTGCGGATCCAATGGTTGGCCAGAAGGCTGCCGAAGAATCCCGGGAAGAAATCGCCAAGGTACTTGAGGGTGCCGATATGATCTTTGTAACCCTTGGTGCGGGTGGTGGCACCGGTAGTGGTGCCGGTCCAATTGTAGCTGACATCGCCAAGAGTACCGGCGCGCTGGTGGTCGGCTTTGCTACCAAGCCATTTGCCTTTGAGGGTGTGAAGCGTCGTCGCAATTCCGAAGTTGCCATTGAGGGCCTGCGTCGTTCAGTCGACACGCTTATTACTATTCCTAACGACCGCTTGCTGCAGACCATTGATCGTCACACTCCATTGCTGGATGCGTTTAGGGTAGCGGATGACGTGCTCCGCCAAGGCGTACAGGGTATCTCTGACCTTATCACCGTGAATGGTCTGATCAACCTCGACTTTGCTGATGTAAAGGCGGTTATGAGCTCGGCTGGCTCTGCCCTGATGGGCATTGGCCGTGCAACTGGCGAGAACCGGGCGGTAGAGGCGGCGCAGCAGGCTATTGAATCACCACTGCTTGAGGTATCGATTGACGGTGCCCGCGGCATCCTCTTTAACGTCATTGGCGGCAATGACATGACCATGCATGAGATTAATGCAGCCGCAGAAGCCATTACCACGGCTGCAGATCCTGATGCTAATATCATATTTGGTGCAACTATTGATCCGGACCTACAGGGCGAAATTATTATTACGGTTGTGGCGACCGGCTTTGATGCAGCTTACTTTGCCAACCGCAGTATAGACGTGCCAAGTGCGCAGTCAGAAGTACAGCAGACCGTTTCATCAACGAGCGAATCAACTATGAGCGAAATTGATATGGACCTCGAGAAACAAGAAGGCGACGAAGCGGCTGAGGAGTTTCAGAAAGAAGACGACCACAAGCCGTTTTGGAGTCACAAAGAAGAGAAGGAATCCGAAGACGAGGACAGCAAACCAGAAGAGGAAAAGAAAGAAGAAAGCCGAGTTGATAAAGCTGCTGAGGGATTCTTTGGCTCGATGCATAAGGAAGACAAGGATGATGACGATCTCGAAAAGCCATCGTTTCTGCGCCGCCTAAAGCGCCGTAAAGATAACGACGACAAAAAGTAGTACCTCTCACCTCTGTTATTTTCGCTTGTGTTTATGTAAATTCTACACCGCAATATTGCTTGCAAAACGCTACCCATGGGGCTATTCTAATTAGTAAATACGCTATATCTAGTACTTTCACAACCTACGCACCAGATCGCAAAAACAGGCCAAATGCCCTGGTTTTGCCGATCTTCTTGGCGCTCCGCACAGTTTTTGCCGACCAATGCTCCTGCACCGTATGTCAATACGGCTTAGTCCGCTTGGATCAGCAAGAGACTGCACAAGAGCATCCAAGTGCGCAGGTCGTGTTAGAGGGTAAGTACAGCGGATAGCACGTTACAAACTAAAACTCGCTCTGTTTGCTGACCTCAGCAATCAGAGTATAAGAAAGAGGGTACAGTATATGAGATGCAGCCAATGCTCTCTGGCCGACACCAAGGTGATCGAGTCCAGAGATGTAGCAGAAGGCAAGGCTATACGCCGTCGGCGCGAATGTACTGCTTGCCAACATCGCTTTACTACCTATGAGCGCTTAGAACGTCCCCAGCTGATTGTTATTAAGAACAACGGCGCACAGGAGTTGTTTAGCCGCGAGAAGCTCTTATCGGGCCTTTATAGAGCCTGTGAGAAAACTTCGGTGACCAGTGTTGAGCTGGAACAGGTAGTGGGGCGTATTGAGGACAAGCTGTATGAATGCGGGGATACTGAAATCGCCTCCAGCAAGATCGGGAACCTGGTAATGGACGAACTTGCAGCGGTGAATGAAGTGGCCTATGTGCGGTTTGCCAGTGTCTATCGGCGATTCAAAGATATCGCCGGGTTTGAGAAAGAACTATCGCAGATAAAACATCTGCGTGTCGAGAGCCCTGTCAAATAATACATTTGACGGCTCTCCCCGCTGTTTTTATCTTAAGAACACCGAGGAGAGCTGTTCCGCTAGAACTTCCTTTGGGGTGATGTGAGAGAGACGCATCATCCAAACTTGCGAGCAAGGAAGGGCTCATTCGCATCTTACCATTCGAGGCAAGGCGGCATGGATTTTGTGTCAAGCGCTTTTTGGGACAAGGAGGCGTACCTGTAAGGTACGGTGACGCGTCACAGAAAGATGATTGGCCAAAATCGGGCAGTTTTGGTCGAATGAGTAGGATGGGATTGAGCCCATGGGAAGCGGGGGAACTCTGGAATAAACAATAATAAAAACAATAAGTATTTCTCACCGGCGTGCCGCCGGTTGAGAGGAGAAGTGAGGGTACAACTATGGCACAAACAACAGGGCTCGGCGTAAAGAGATTCTTTACCAAGCCAAAAACCAAAGCCTATGACTCTGTAAAATGGGTCAAGCGCGATTCTGTTATTAGCAATCCAATGACTGGCAAGCCAGTTTTTGAGCAACTGGGAGTTGAGTTCCCGGAGGGCTGGTCACTGAACGCGATTAACATCGTGGCTCAGAAGTATTTTGCTGGTACGCCGGGCACCAAGGAGCGGGAGTCTTCACTTAAGCACCTGATCAACAGAGTGGCTGACACAATTACCCGTCAGGGTTTGCAAGAAGGCTACTTCGAGAACGATGCAGAGGCTGAAGATTTCCGTGAGGAGCTTAAGGCAATCCTGGTTACTCAGCGTGCTGCCTTTAACTCGCCGGTGTGGTTTAACATTGGTGCCATGGAGCGTGCCCAGCAGGCAAGCGCCTGCTTCATCTTGGCCGTTGAGGATACTATGCCAGCTATTCTTAACTGGTACCGCGAGGAGGGGATGATCTTCAAGGGCGGCTCCGGCTCGGGTCTCAACATTAGCGCCATACGCTCAAGCAAAGAAAAGCTTGGTAAGAGCGCCGGTACTGCATCTGGCCCATTAAGCTTTATGCGCGGTGCTGACGCATCGGCCGGCGCTATTAAGAGCGGTGGCAAGACCCGCCGGGCTGCCAAGATGGTTATCTTGAACGTTGACCACCCTGATGTACAGGAATTCATCTGGTGTAAGGCTATCGAAGAGCGCAAGGCGCGCGTGCTGCAACGGGCTGGTTTTGATATGGATCTTGATGGCAAAGACAGCTTCAGCGTCCAGTATCAAAATGCCAACAACTCAGTGCGTGTAACCGATGATTTCATGCAAGCAGTCGTAGATGACCGTGAGTGGGATCTGCGTGCTGTCACTACCGGCAAGCCAGTCAAGACAGTACGTGCTCGCGATCTCTTCCGTGAGATTGCCGAAGCCGCCTGGGAGTGTGCCGACCCTGGCATGCAGTTTGATACCACCATTAACCGCTGGCACACTACGCCAGTTGCTGGCCGCATCAATGGCTCAAACCCATGTTCTGAGTACATGCACATCGACAACTCAGCATGTAACCTGGCCTCCATAAACCTGCTGAAGTTCCTCAGCCCAGAGGGTGTGTTTGATATCGAGGCCTTCAAGCATACCGTTGAGGTAGTATTTACCGCTCAGGAAATTCTGGTGGGTTATTCAGAGTACCCAACCGAAAAGATCGCCAAGAACACCCGCGCTTTCCGTCAGCTTGGCCTTGGGTATGCAAACCTCGGTGCGCTGTTGATGGCCCAGGGTTTGCCATATGATTCAGACGAAGGCCGTGCTCAGGCGGCTGCCATTACCGCTCTGATGACTGGGCATGCCTACGCAACCAGCGCTAAATTGGCTCGTCAGGTCGGGCCGTTTGCTGGCTTCCACAAGGACCGCGATGGCATGCTGAGCGTGCTCAAGATGCACCGTGCAGAAGTAAACAAGATTGATGCCAGCCTTGTTGCCGAAGAGCTGCTCAGCGCAGCAGCAACCGCTTGGGACGAAGCGGTAGAGTTTGGTGAACTGTACGGCATTCGCAATGCGCAGGCCTCAGTCCTTGCGCCTACTGGCACCATTGGTTTCATGATGGACTGCGATACGACAGGTATTGAGCCGGATCTTGGGCTCGTGAAGTTCAAGAAACTGGTGGGCGGCGGTACCATGACCATTGTCAACCAGACAATTCCCCGTGCGCTCAAGACCCTTGGTTACACTAAGCAGCAGGTTGATGACATTGTGAATCACATCGACACCGAGAAAACTATTATCGGTGCTCCACACCTGAAGGAAGAGCACAAGCCGGTATTTGCCTGCTCAATGGGTGACAACGCCATCCACTACTCTGGCCACGTCAAGATGATGGGCGCGGTCCAGCCATTCTTGAGCGGTGCTATCTCAAAGACTGTGAACATGCCAGAGAACGTAACCGTAGAAGACGTAGAGCAGTTGCATATTGATTCATGGCAGCTCGGCCTGAAGGCTGTTGCGATCTACCGTGACAACTGTAAGGTTGCACAGCCACTGTCAATGATGAAGAAAGATAGTGACAAGAAGGATGAGGTTCAGTCTGAAACTGTCGAGAGCATTAATGACAAGATCATTGTAAAGGGCGCGGTACGCCGCAAGCTGCCGCGTGTCCGAACCAGTCGTACTTACCACTTTGAGTTAGCTGATATCGATGGCTACTTTACGGTGGGTGAGTATGAGGATGGCCAACCCGGTGAGCTGTTTGTGAGCATTAGTAAGCAAGGCAGCACCATGTCTGGCCTCATGGACTCATTCGCTATCTCGGTAAGCCATGGCTTGCAGTACGGTGTGCCACTGAAGAGCTACGTGAAGACACTGCGTGGTACTTCGTTTGCTCCAGCAGGCATCACGGATGATCCAGAGATCCGTACCTCAAGCAGCTTGATCGACTACATCGTGCGTCGATTGGCGCTGGACTATCTGAACTTTGATGATCGTCTAGAGCTCGGGCTGGCTGATATCGATGATATGCCAGAAGAGCAGGTGAGCTTGCTCTCTGAGGATACTAATCATGTTGAGGAGCCTAAGGTAGTTGCTGCAGCTGCACCAACACCAGTAGCTGTTGCTAAGAAGCCGGTGGCCAAGGCCAAGTCAGTTGCCGACCCAGCAGCGCCAATGTGCTACAACTGCGGTAATCAGACACAAAAGGCCGGAAGCTGCTATGTCTGTACGTCCTGCGGCAGCACAACCGGTTGTTCCTAGGAGCAGCCAGAGGGTGCAGGGTAGAGGGTTCAGGGTTTAGGCCTTGGACCCTTTGTCTTTTTCTGTACCCTAGACCCTCCACCCTAAACCCTATACAATAACCATATGCGTATTATCATTTTGTACCGTCCGGAATCCGAGCATGCCCGTAGGGTAGAGGAGTATGTGGCTGATTTTCAGCGTTTTCACCCTGGGGAAGAAATCGAGATGTTAAATATTGATAGTATTGATGGCTCGCGAACTGCTCAGCTATACGGTGTCATGGAGCATCCAGCCGTCCTCGCACTCGCTAATGATGGCGTAGTCCAGCAACAGTGGGAAGGGGTTGATAGGCTCCCATTGATGAATGACTTGGCTTATTTTGCTAAGCAATAATATCTTATGCGCGCCTAGCGGTGGCAGAGTGTTGTTTTTTTGTCGCGATAGAAGTAGAATTAAACTAATCCGTTTGAGTGGCTATCACCCACGAGGAGCGGGAAGAACAGAAGTATTATAATTTTATTATAAAAATATTATAATACTTTCCAGTAGACCCCGCCGGCCGAGATCCCCGTAACGATCGTAATCAAGAGCCATTTCTTTGGAAGTCAGATGGTACCTCCCGATTTACGGGATCTGACGTCGGAAGAAGTGGCTTTTTAATAAATTCACAAGAACCACCTCTGTATAAGAACCGTTCTTCTACAGAGAGGGGAAATGTGATTTTGAGGTTTTAAGGAGTAGATATGAAGTTCAAAGCAGGCACGAGACGGCAGGCGCTCGAATATGAAAAAGATTGGGTGCAGCGCTGGAAACAAGACCAGACTTTCGAGAAGTCAGTCGAAAACCGGCCCAAAGACAATAGCTACGTATTCTATGATGGCCCGCCATTCATCTCTGGTATCCCCCATCACGGCACACTACTGAGCTCGATTGTGAAAGATGCCATACCTCGCTACCAGACCATGAAAGGCAAGCGGGTGGAGCGTGTCTGGGGCTGGGACTGTCATGGCCTGCCAGCCGAGCGTTATAGCGAGAAGAAGCTCGGTCTTAGCTCGCGCCAGGATGTGCTGGATTATGGACTCGAAAAATACATCGTGGCTACACGAGACTACATGACGCAAACAGCCGCCGAGTGGGAACAGGTGATTGATCGTATTGGCCGCTGGGTTGAATTTAAGGGCGCCTACAAAACCATGGATAAGAATTACATGGAATCCATCTGGTGGGCCTTTAAAAATCTGTATGAAAAGGGCAAGATCTACGAGGGCGAAAAGGTGCTGATGTACTGTACGCTCGACGGTACGCCGCTTAGCAAAGCAGAGGTTACCATGGATTCGGGTGCATACCAGGATGTAACCGACCCTTCCGTGTACGTGAAGTTCAAGTTAGAGGACGGTTCTACGCTGTTGGCTTGGACTACTACTCCTTGGACTTTGCCGGCCAACACTGCACTTGCAGTCAATAAAGACCTTGCGTATGTAGAGGTTGTAGTTGGTGAGGATACATTTATTCTGGCCAAAGAACTGGTAGAAAAAGTTTTGGTCGACGAAAAGCATCAGCCGATTGCATATAAGGTTCTACGCACGCTTAAAGGTAAAGATCTGGTAGGTAGGTCATACCAACCATTATTAGGCGTAGATCGTGGAGAGAATGCACATAAGGTTTGGGCTGCTGAATACGTGAGTGCCGAGGACGGTACGGGTATTGTGCACTTGGCCCCAGCTTATGGTGAAGAAGATTTCGTACTGGCACAGGAGCAAAAGGTGCCGGTTGTGCATGTGCTAGATCAAAATGGCTTGTACACCGAGGGTGATTGGAAAGGTGCGAATGTCTGGGAAGTAAACAAGCAGATTGCCAAAGATCTCAAAGAGCGCGGTGTGGTCTGGAAGATAGAGTATATACGTCACAGTTACCCGCACTGCCACCGCTGCGGTACGCGTCTTATGTACCGTGCGCACCCAAGTTGGTTTATGGATATTGATAATCAGCGGACGCTGATGCTTGAGAAGAATAGTAATATCGAGTGGTTTCCGCCGCATGTCAAAAACGGCCGCTTTGCCAAGACAATAGAGCAGGCACCTGATTGGAATATCTCGCGCGATCGGTTCTGGGCTACTGCCATGCCTGTTTGGAAAGGTACCGATAAGGACGGCAAGGAGCTTGTGAGGGTTGTAGGTTCCTATGCGGAGCTCAAGGAGTTATCAGGGCAAGAATTAGACGACTATCACCGCCCGTGGATAGATGAAATTACCTTCGCAATAGATGGAGTCGAGTATAAACGCATCGATAAAGTAATGGATAGCTGGTTTGAGGCTGGCAGTATGCCATTCGCTCAATTCCATTATCCATTTGAGAACAAAGAGAAATTTGAAGCCAACTTTCCTGGTGATTTTATCGTGGAATACATTGGCCAGGTCCGCGCATGGTTTTATTACATGCATGCCATGAGTACGGCATTGTTTGGTGAGAATTCGTTTAAGAATGTGATCGTGACTGGAAATGTGGCAGGCAATGACGGCCGTAAGATGAGTAAAAGCTACGGCAACTTTACCGATCCAAATGAGCTGATGGATAAGTTCTCGGCTGATTCACTGCGTTTCTTGTTGCTTGGTTCACCACTGTTAAATGGTGAAGATTTTGCACTGCAGGATAAAGAAGTTGGCGATGTAGCTCGCAAGCTGGGCATGATCTGGAATATGTACGACTTCTTCACCATGTATGCCGAAGTCGATGGATGGGAATATGACGGCAATCTGACCGATCCGCTTGAAGAGCTTAAGAATCCGCTTGATATTTGGATTGTCTCACGGTTACACCAACTGGTTGCTGCAGTAGAAAAACATATGGATGGCTATAACATTCCAGATGCTTTGGCGCCGATTTTGCCGTTCCTGGACGATGCCAGTAACTGGTATGTGCGCCGCAGCCGCCGCCGTTTTTGGAAAAGTGAAGATGATAGGGATAAAGCTGACGCGTATCATACACTGCACTATGTACTGGTTCGTTTAGCCTATGTTTTGGCGCCGTTTACACCGTTCCTTGCTGAGGAGCTCTATCATAACCTTACCGGAGACAAAGAATCAATTCACCTTAAGGATTGGTTGCCAGCCGGTCATATAAATCAGCTGGTAATGGACGAGATGGACGAGGTACGTGGGTTTGTGAATGAAGGCTTGAGTCTGCGCGCCAAGGCAGGACTTAAAGTTCGCCAGCCGCTTACGAGTGTTACGGTGCCAAAAGCCGGTCAATTTGTAGATTTCGAGGCTATATTGCAAGATGAATTGAATGTTAAGCGGGTGATTATTGGCACAGAAGTTGCTATCGACGAGCAGGTTACCCCTGAGCTCAGACGAGAGGGTCAGATGCGAGAGGTGGTGCGCCAGGTACAAAATGCCCGCAAGCAGGCTGGATTACAGATAGATGACCGGATCGAACTCGTACTTGTTACAGGTGACGTAGAGATGGCCCGTGCGATTAAGGAGCACAGTGCCACGATTATGGCCGAAACACTAGCTGTAGGCCTCCAGAATAGCTCACAGGGCCACAAGTTTGCTACAGACACCGCGATTGACGGCATAGAGTTGACTATTGAGCTACAGAAACGCTCTGAGTAGATGTTAGGACAATGATTTTGAGCTTAGAATTGTCATCATTCGTTATATAAATTTATGCTCCCCTATTGCAAAAGAGGTCCACATCTGTTAAACTCAGTAACTGACTATGACTAAAAAAGCAGTAATCACCACTGGTGGCCATCAATATATTGTCTCCGAAGGCGATGTACTTGAAGTTGAGCTTATCAAGTCCGACAAGAAGACTATTGCACTCGAAGCACTTCTGGTTATTGACGGCGACAAAACCACCGTAGGTACTCCCGTAGTAGACAGTGTTAAGGTAAATGTTGAGATTCTTGGTGAAACCCGCGGCGAGAAAGTAACCGCTATTCGCTACAAGGCCAAGAAGCGTGTCAAGAAAGTGCACGGGCACAAACAGCATCTTACCCAGATCAAAATCGCAAAAATCGCCTAGAAAAAGCCCCGAAAGGGGCTTTTTAGATGATAGAACATAGGAGTTAGGAAGAGGTGCAAGGGTGAGATTAATGGGATCTCACGGCTCTAGGTCCTAAAATCTACGTTCTAACACCTAGTATCTAAACGGGGTTGTGGAAAACTTTGTGGACGATATCTATAGTGTTGTAAATAAATACAATAATAAATATTTACAGAATGATGATAAAGTTACATAAAAATGCTTATGATCAATAAATTATTGCACACAAAGGTTTGATAATTATTCGTAAAAATAACAGAAGTAAAGTTCATGAAATGTATCTGTTTTCCAATACTCAGCTACTGTGCGGAATTTTTCAATCTTTTCAGATTAAATTTTGACTTGAGTACATAAATTTCTATCGCAATTGTTGTTTTTTATACTACTAAATACGAGTACTAAAAGACTGGTGCTGCCTGTGGAAATCTGTACAAATAATTACACATAATCACCTTGAGACGAACGGAGGTGACGGCACATACTAGTAGGTGCCTACTGTACAAACAAAAAAGTCACCCTCCAAGGCATAAAGCCCCAAGAGGAAAGAAACCAAGACAAAAACGTACAAACAGGCTGCCACCTCTGTAAACACAGAGCAGCAAAAACCAATACCAACAACCAAACAAATGTCCAAACAAAACACCTACCGGTTCCGTACCGTTATCTGCGCCCTTAGCGTAGTCTTGGCTGTTGTTGCTCTGATTGCCATAACCTCACTTCGCTCATTAACACCGGTTGCTTCTGCTGCGGCCAGTACCAACTTGAACTTCCAAGCCCGGTTAAAAACCAGTGGCGGGGCAGTCGTACCAGATGGCAACTACAACATCGAGTTCAAGATCTACGATGTTGACAGTGGCGGCACCGCGCTCTGGACCGAAACCCGTACCGGCGGTAACCGTGTAAGGGTTGCCAATGGTTATCTGACTGTTAACCTTGGCTCGGTAACAGCGCTCAGCACTAATATCCCTTGGGGCGAAGAGCTGTGGCTAACCATGAATATCGGTGGTACCGGCAGCCCAAGCTGGGATGGCGAAATGAACCCACGTTTACTCATGACGGCTGTGCCATATGCGTTCAAGGCCGATAATGCCAATACGGCCAATGCATTGACCGATGGCACTAATACTTTTACATCAGATGACTTCCTGAAGATTGCGCCAGGGTCTTTACAAGGCACCAGCTCTTCCGGGGCAGCTGTCCGGCTGAACCAGACCGGCTCCGGCGGGTTACTGCAGCTGCAGTCAAATGGTACAGACATGCTGACGCTTAATAACGATGGCGATCTAACAATTGCTGGATCTGGCACTTTCGATGGTGCAGTGTTGATTAGTGGTGCGCCAGTCTCGGTATCAGGCGGCAATGCCGCACTAATGGTTAGCAGTACCACAACCGTAAATAATGCTGATCAATCTGCGACAACATCAGTCCTAACAGTGAGTCCTTCAAGTGCAGGCAGTGGCACGTACTATGGTGTGTATGGTGCTACAGTGGTCACTAACGATAATTTAAACTCTTATGGTCCTTCGGTCGTTGGTGTTATGGGTAACTCAGTAAATATCGGTACCGGAACAATATATAACGCTTTAGGTGGTAAGTTTGGGGTCACAAATGTTTCAACAGGCACCATTAATAACGCGATTGCTATAGAAGCTATGAACCCATCAGTTGGCGCGGGTACTATTAATAAAGCGGTAGGCTTATTGATGAGCAGTCTTAATGCGGGGAGTGCTAGCAACGTATACCTATTATTAGGAACCAATTCCATACCTTCTGGTAACTGGGGCATCTACAATGCCAGTACCTATGCCAACTACTTTGCGGGCTCCCTACACGTAGATGGCCAGTTGAATGTCGGTACATCCGATACGACCGGGACCCTACTGGTTCTTGATACCAAAACTGACTCCGGTGATCCGGATGGTATCAATGGTGCAATGTATTACAACTCTGACGCCGGCAAATTCCGGTGTTATGAAGATGACGATTGGGTAGACTGTATCGGTGCGGGCGGCGGTGGCGCTATTCTAGACGGCGGTAACGAGGAAGGTGCTGCCATTACTTTAGGTACCAATGATGAATATGACCTTAATTTTGAAACAGATGGAGTTACCCGTTGGTCGATCACTGATGCAGGTGACCTGCTGCCATACTTGAATGATACCTATGATATCGGTTCAGACACTAACCGCGTGCGTGACCTATACTTGGGTGGTACAACACTCCACATTGGAGCATCTACAGCCGACGAAGGAACAATTAGCTACAATAGCACCACTGACTCACTGATAGTCAAGAACGCGACTAACTCAACCACTGCATTCCAGATTCAGAATTCAGCTGGCAACAATCTGTTCAACGTAGATAGTACTGGTGCAGGTACTATAAATCTGCTTGGTAATAACTCAGGCGAGACAAGTGCGTGGAGCACAACAAGTTCAATGGGTACCCCTGTTGGTGGGTTAGGTGCAGTGGCAGCCAATGGCTATATGTACCACTTTGGCGGCTGGAACGGTTCAAATATTGAAGACGAAGTTGAATACGCTAAGATTAACGCGGACGGTTCCTTAGGTGCCTGGACTGCTACGACTTCATTACTGAGCGGGGTTGCAGACGCACGTGCCGTATACGCCAACGGCTATATATATGTAACCGGTGATTCATCTGATCGAGTTACTTACGCAAAGGTAAATAGTAATGGTACTTTGGGTGCATGGCAGCAGGCACCTGACATGCCTGCGAATGTTATTGCAGTTGGATTCACATCTGCAAATGGCTATCTCTATGCAATAGGTGGCTTTAATGGTAGTTCGGCACAGAATACTACCTATTACGCCAAGATTAACGCGAATGGTTCGCTCGGTGCCTGGAACAGTACTTCAACACTGCCTGTAGCCCGGTCTCACATGGCTATGGCTCAGGCCAACGGCTATATATATGCACTTGGCGGTAGCGATAATAACTGGGATGGCAGTGGTCAGGACGATGTATACTACGCCAAGATTAACGGAGATGGTACTCTGGGCTCCTGGAGTACAGCAAATGCTTTGCCTGATGAAAGACTGGCGTTTTCTGTCGGGGTATCAAACGGCTATATATATGCCTTTGGCGGCGCCTCGTACAACACCTATGATGTTCAGGATGAGGTCTACTTCGCCAAACTCAACTCCAACGGCACTTTGGGTACTTGGTCTACTGCTACTGAACTACTGCCAGACGCGAGAAACGCACATAGTGCCGTAGTAGTAAATGGTTATGCATATCTGGTTTCTGGAGACATCAGTGGTGGCGGCACGGGCTACACCGACAGCGTCATCTACGCGCGTCTTGGCGGCACGGTAAATGTAGGCGGTAACCTTGACCTGGTTGGTATGCAGGGTGGTAACTTGGCCGAGGGTGGCACAAGTTGGAGCGGTTCAGCAGGTGGCTCAATCACAGCTGGTAATATCCGTGCAGTTGGGGCGCTCGAAGTCCAGGGCAGTGCCAGCTTTGCGTCATCAGTCAGTATTAATGGCAATCTGGTTGCCACAAGCTTGGCTATCGGTACGGTAGATGATCAGGGGACGCTCCTTATATTGGATACCAAAACTACTTCAGGTGATCCAGACGGTATTAACGGTGCGATGTATTACAACGCAGACGCCGGCAAGTTCCGGTGCTATGAGGGTGGTAGTTGGAAGGATTGTATCAGTGCAGGCGGCGGTCCATCACCACTGACTTTGGATGGAGACGGTAATCTGTTTACCACCGGTACTGGTGCTCTGTCCAGTAACACTGCCGGCTACGAAAACATTGCGCTTGGTCAAAACGCTCTCTATGCCAATACATCAGGCGGCAGCAACTTTGCCGCTGGCCACGGTGCTTTGCAGGACAATACTTCCGGCAGCCATAGCATCGCTATCGGCTGGGACGCGCTGAAGAACAATGCCTCGGGCTTCACGAATATTGCACTTGGCAACGGTTCAATGTCCAATTCGGAAGGCGGCCAGGATAACGTGGCCATCGGCGTAGAAACGCTGCTCAACAACACGGGCAGCGGAAACATTGCGATTGGCCACGGAGCTTTATTCGACAATACCTCTGGAGGCAACAGCATAGCCCTGGGCTGGGACGCGCTGAAGAACAATGCTAGCGGCAGCCAGAACATCGCCCTTGGTGATGGCGTAATGGCCAACTCCGAAGGCGGCAGCAATAACTTCGCGGTTGGGCAAAACGCGCTCTATAACAACCAGGGCTCCAACAACATCGCCCTAGGTGCCGGAACCCTGCAAGGCAACACCAGCGGCAGCAATAACGTAGGACTTGGTTTAGGGGCGCTCGAGAACTCAGGCACAGGCAAAGAAAATATTGCTCTTGGTATGTGGGCTCTGCGTAACATTAACGGTGGCGATGGTAATGTCGCTATCGGCCACCAGGCAGCTATAAATACCACTGGCTTCTACAACGTGGTACTTGGTGTAGGTGCAGCCGGCAGTCTTACCTCGGGAAGCAACAACATAGTCATCGGCGGCGGTCAGGATGTAGCTTCTGCTACTGGCTCGAACCAGCTCAATATTGCTGGATTACTGACTAGCGATGATTATACTGTTGGCGGTAGCTGGAATGGCCAGTTGATGGTTGTAGGCCAAAATGACACATCTCAGTTCACAGTGCGGGCTAACGGCACCCAAACCAGCAATATCCTGTCTATTCAAAACTCTGGCGGTACTAGTACTTACTTTGGTATCGGTGGCACGGGTACTGCTAACTTCAGAAACGGCACTAACTCTACTACTGCATTCCAGATTCAGAACAGTACAGGACAGAACTTGTTTAATGTTGATTCTACCAATGCGGGTACTATTACTCTCTTGGGTAATAACTCGGGCGAAACCAGTGCTTGGCAGACCAACGCCAATAATATGACTATTGCAAAAGATGGTGCCGGAGTGGTTGCGGCTAATGGCTATATCTACACAGTTGGCGGTTGGGGCCCATCAGCACCAACGAGCAATGTCCAGTATGCCAAGCTCAACGCCGATGGCTCTACCGGCACGTGGACAAATACGACCAGCTTGCCGGCTGCAAACACCGATACGGCTGCGGTTGTAGCAAACGGCTATATCTATGTAGTGGGCGGCCGTGATTCCAGCTATAATGCGCTGAGCAGTGTCCTGCGGGCAAGAATTAATCCCGATGGCAGTCTGGGAAGTTGGATTACGTCTACGTCTATGTCTGTGGGTTTGGGCCACACTGCGGCAGTTGAGCTTAACGGATACATCTACGCCATGGGTGGAACTGCTGGTGGTCCTGCGAGCAATGCAGCCATTTATACCAAGATCAATGCTGATGGTTCTCTTGGTGCCTGGCAAGCTGCAACAAACCTGCCAAACTTTATTGCGGAAAGCAGGCCAGTTGTCGCCAATGGCGTCATCTATCTATTGGGTGGACGGAACTCAAGTAAATATGATTCTATCTACTATGCACGTCCTGACAAGAGCAGCGGTAATATCTCCAGCTGGACAACTAACTCAATAGATTTACCGCAGGCGATGGCAGCAGGTGCTGCTGGTGTATCCAACGGGTATATCTATTATGCCGGCGGCGATAACTACGCAAATGACAGCAATACATCCAGTATCGACGACCTATACTACGCCAAGATCCAGAGCGATGGCTCTGTTGGCAGCTGGACTACATCAACCCATACCCTGCCGTACAATGCATCATATTCCCCTGGTGTGGTAGTGAATGGCTATCTGTACATTGCTGGTGCATGGAATGACTCATCCGTCCTCAACACGGTTATATACACTCGTCTGGGCGGCACGGTTAATGTCGGTGGCAATCTTGATCTAGTTGGTACCCAAGGCGGCAGCTTGGCCGATGGGGGTACAGGCTGGAGCGGTTCATCGGGTGGCTCGATTACTGCCGGTAATATCCGTGCAGTTGGTGCACTGGAAGTGCAGGGTAATGCAAGCTTTAACGCCGCAGTGGCTATCAATGGGAACCTAAGTGTAAGTTCCTTGTCCATAGGCGTTGCAGACACCACTGGCGCGCTACTGATTCTGGATACCAAGACTGATTCTGGTGATCCAACTGGTGTGGCCGGTGGTATGTACTATAACTCCAATGCCGGCAAGTTCCGCTGCTACCAGAATGGCGCTTGGCGCGACTGTCTGTCGCTCTGGCAAACTATCCAAAAAACCAGCGACCAGTCCAAGACAAACAACAATACTCTGGCCAATGACAATACGCTGAGCTTCTCAATGGCAGCCAACACCAAGTACTCAGTAAGAATGAGAATCTACTTCACCGCACCTGCTAACCCTGACTTCAAATACGCCTTGACTGGGCCTGGCTCATCCACCGTACGTGTCGAGCGCAAACTCCGTGCGCCTAATACTACAACTCTTGCCATTGGTGCAGATACTACCTATACGGGTTCTACGACTGTAACGGGCGACGCAAATTCAAATGGTTACCTGGAGATTGATGTCATCGTACAAACGGGCGGTTCAAGCGGTACCTTTGCATTCCAGTGGGCTCAGGAAAGCAGCAACGGTACAGCGTCAACAGTATTAGCGGGGTCATACCTAGAATATGCCGTACAGTAGC
>CAZJWS010000003.1:0-4158 GCA_964549985.1 uncultured Candidatus Saccharibacteria bacterium
GCCAAACCAGCGACAAAAACGTCGCCGAAATCTATCAGCGGTTCGGCCTCACCCGTGCAGATATTGAAGCCTTACCGATGAATCCCAATGCCACACTAAGTTCCAACGCTGCCGACTATTGGACTATGGGGCGCACTTCTTTGTCTGCAGTCAGCAAGTCCAGTCAAATAAAAGCACAATACAAAAACAGTGAGGTTCCTGTAAACACTGGCAGTACGACTGTTTACCTCCGCCAGCTCAAGGCCTGGGATATTGTGAATCCAGTAAACACGTACAAGGCCTTTCAGGGCACAAAGAACGGTAAGCCATTCTGGATCTTGGTAGACTGCGGTAACCTGACACAAGTTGGCAAGCCCACATTAAAAAATCCTGGCCTCGAGGTTAGGAAGACCATCGAGGGTGGTACAAAAACCCTTAAACCGGGTGAAACAATGAAATTCCGCCTGGAATACCGCAACCCTGTAGCAGACTCTCAGCCTGCTCTTAATGTATCACTGTACGACACTCTTGATACCACCAAATTTGATCTAGTTGATGCTGGCGGCATGACTGTTCAGGGTAATCAGCTGACCCTTGGGATTGGCACCGTTGCCTACACCCCTCACTTCAATACCGCTGCACTTATTACTGTTAGACTCAAACAAGGACTCAGCAATGGAGCTACGGCATGTAATGCTGCCAAACTTCAATCCAGTAATGCAGGCGAGGCCAACAGTGGTGCGCCAGTCTGCGTAACTATCATTAACCCTTGCCCGCTCGATAATTCAATCTCCGCCACTGACGAACGCTGCACCAAACCGGTGCTCGCGTGTGTATTGACCATTTCTGATGTAAATCGTACAACAAAAGCCTTCACTCTGAAGACTGCTGTTACATCGAGTAATCCATCTCTGACCACTATCAAAAGTTATGTGTATGATTTCGGTGATGGTTCAGCCGTAGTGACCCGTGCCTCAAGTAGCCTACAAGATACTGTTACTCATACTTACAAGGACGGCAGCTTTAACGCCACAGTAGTAGTGAACTATAAGATTGGCACCGGTAGCGGTCAAACCGACGGTTCCGTTGCCTGCAGTGCGCCTATTGACTCTCAGCCGGACAAGCCCCTGAGCCAAGAGAAAACAGCTCGTAATCTGACTCAGAATATCGAAGCCAAAGATATTGCCAAGAGCAAGGCAAAAGCTGGAGACACGCTTGAGTACAGCCTGATCACACACAACAGCTATGACTATGATCGTGCCAATGTAAATGTAAGTGACTTCATCGGTGACATTTTAGACTACGCTACACTAGACAAGGCCTTTCTGGGACAGCAAGGTGGCAGCTTCGACGAAACCAGTAAAACTATCAGCTGGACCGACCAGACCGTCAAGGCTAATAGCGATCTCACCAAGATCTTCCGGGTACAGATGAAGAACCCTATCCCTTCTACCAATCAGCCAAGCGCCATGACCACCTCTTATGACTGTCAGATCAGTAATAAATTTGGCAATCAGCTGGATATCGCCGTTGACTGTCCGCTACCCAAAAGTGCTGAATATGTTACCACCACCCTACCAAAGACCGGACCTGGTACTAGCCTACTCATTGGCTTCGTTGGTACTACCGTCATCGCCTACTTCTTTGCCCGTAGCCGCCTGCTAGCACAAGAACTTGAACTAATCCGAACTGACTTCGCGAATACAGGGGGTATCTAAATCATGAGTGAGAAACTACACCCCAGGCACGAACAACACGAGTCGGACGCAGAGCTTCATGAGCACAAGCAGCATACCGAACACCTACATCCCAAGCATGAACAGAATGCAAAAGCCACCAAACATGAACATGCCGAAAGACTCGATGATATCCGTAAAGAGGCCGAAGCAGCTGCTACCAAAACTTCTGAGACGCTTAAGAAACATACATCACATGAGACAGCCGCAAAGACCGAAAATATCCAGACTATCAACCGCGAGCTCAAAGACATGGCTTATCGTCGGACCCTAACACGGACCCGTCGCCATCTCTCCGCCCCATCAAGGGCCTTCAGTAAAGTTATTCACCAGCCCATTGTCGAGAATGTGAGTGAAGTAGCTAGCAAAACTGTTGCCCGTCCATCCGGTATCTTAGCCGGTGGTATTGCTGCCTTCTTAGGTAGCAGCTTGTTTCTTTGGATAGCCCGACATTACGGTTATGAATACAACTTTCTGCTCTTTGCCCTGCTCTTTGTGAGCGGCTTCTTCATGGGGCTTCTGGTCGAACTTGGACTCCGAGCCGCCAGCCGACAACGATGATTTTATGAGGACAACTCTACTGCTGAGCAGGTGGGGTGGTGTTATCAGGGGTATTAGAACGCATCATGTTGCCATCTTGGTCGATGATGATAGTATCTTCATCAATAACCTGTTTCTTACCCAGATCACCCGTAGGTAAGGCATCTGCTGGTACCGGTTCTTTGGATTGCATTTCTTGCTTGAGGTGTTCAGCTATGCGTAGCGCTTCCTGCTGTTCGAGTTCATTGCTTGAGATATTCTTTGGTGGTGCATCATTAGGGTATCTTCCGGCCTTGCCCGCATTGGGATTACCCAAGGAGAGATTGGGGTTATTCGTTGGATTGGCTTGAATTGGCTGCATTGGGGGAGGCGTTGGTTTATTAGCCCAAGGGGATGCCGGACGCGGTGCCAGCGGCTGCTGGCGCTTTGCCATCCAGTCATCCAAGAATGAACCTCCTGACGGCTTTTGAGGACCTCCAGGGCTTGAAGCGCTTATGCCTGGCCTAGCAAACGGATCTTTACCGAAAGCCGGCTTAGGGGGCTCCTCTGTCTTTATGCGAGCAAATATGTCTGCTTCTACCTTGGCACGAGGCTTACCAAACTTGGCAGCCGAGAGTTGCTTAAGCGCAGTTCCCAGCTGAGGATTCGGGTTACCAAGCGGCGGTAAGTTTGTCATGCTAAAGGGCTGCGTTGGCACACCACCTATGAGCATACGGGCAATTGAGTTAAAGTTAGGCACCCTCTGTAAATCATGAATATCAAAGATTGGTGCAAAGTACTTGGCCAGGAATTCGGCATCATTCGTACCAACACGGAAGGATATAATAGAGCCAATATTACCAAATACCGCATCCCGGATCTCCTCAGTCAGCTGAGTAGTAAACTGGTTAGCTACGATGAGACTCAGGCGGTATTTACGAGCTTCGCTCAGAATAGATGCAAATGAATCAGTCGAGAAGTTCTGAAACTCGTCCACGTAGAGACTGAAGTCGACACGCTCATCTTCAGGGATATTGGCGCGTGACATCGCAGCTGCCTGGAATTTCATTACAAAGATCATACCAAGTAGCTTCGAGTTGAGCTCACCAGTTCGACCCTTGCTCAGGTTTACCAACAGGATTTTCTTGTTATCCATGACGTCACGCAGGTTAAACGAGCTCTTAGTCTGACCAATAATGTTTCGCATCATCTGATTGCTCAAGAAAGCACCAAACTTACTCACGAACCAGCTCTTCACCTCGCCAAACTCATTTGAGCGCTCAGAAGCCGGGACTTCTTTCTGCCAAAAATCCAACACTATTTGATCAGTGACGTGCCTTAACTTCTGGTTAAGATAATTCTTATCATTAAACAGTTTGGGTATATCTATAAAGGTCCCGCCATCAGGTCCCGCCATAATTGCCTGGGCTGCATTGCGGAACATGTGCTCATAGCGTGGGCCAATAATGCCCTGACGCTGCGGATCATATAGTTTATACAACATACCGATAGACTCCTGAATAAGGAAGTCCTTCTGATCAGGGTCGTCGAACTCCAGCATATTCAAGCCAAGCGGGTACTCCATATCAGAGGGGTTAAAGTAAATAACATCTTCAGTACGCTCCTTGGGCACCATAGACATCAGCTTCTCTACCGTATCACCGTGCGGATCAATAAAAGCAAAGCCCTTGCCGCTCAACATATCCTGAAGCGCAAGGTTCTCAAGGAAGGTCGACTTACCAGTACCGGTCTGCCCCACTGAGTAGATATGGCGACGACGGTCTTCGTCGCTAAGGTTTATACGCTTCTTAGCCCCTCGGAAGACATTGTAGCCCAGGATAGTACCCTCTTCGGGGATGTTACGCGGGCCATCAACCTGCTTACTAGCCTGACGCTCGAGCTGTGTAGTTGGAATATTTGCTTC
>CAZJWS010000003.1:4168-16181 GCA_964549985.1 uncultured Candidatus Saccharibacteria bacterium
GCTTCATCCGGGAAATGGAATATTGTTGCAAGTTCGACAGCATTTAAGATGTTCTGGTTACTTTCCTGAGGGAAGAAGCGCATGATGTATGCTGTTGTAAAACTTTCAATATCTTTCGCGGGTGTATATTTAAAGCCATTTTTACCAGGCGAATCAAACAGGGAAAAACTCGCTACAATATTATTCAGGATGCTTTGGGCCCGCTGTGAGATATTTGAGCTTGCCACCACCCGGATAAGCACCTCAAAGCCCGGATACCGCGTCTTGTCTTCGATGGCATCTACAATTGACTGTTCTAACGAAGACAGCTCTTTCTTATCCTCCGGCTTATCCTTATTGCTGGACTCTGGCGGCTTGACTGCTGCTGTTAGAACCTCTTTGGAGAAGTTCAGTACAGCTGCACCGGTCTTACTGGAATCTTTGCCTTTCTTCTTTTTTGCAGCTAAAGCACTTGCCCTCTTACGCCAATCAGGATTAGCCGGCCTCATGAGGATTTGTATACCCGCACCGTCCTCTTTATCAAGTGTCGAGAGTGCATTCAGTACACTCTGCAATGCATCGCGTTTCAAATCCTGATAGGTGGCAATCGGGTATGCAAAATTCTCCTTAAGCGTCAGCTCGCCACCCATAGTACCGCTTATACGGCCGATGGGACTGAATATATTATGTTCGGACACTTCTTCCAGTCGTGCGGTTGGATAGGCACTGATGACTGCCTGCTGGACAACATCAAGCATTGAGATAGGCACCGAGGCATAAAAATGTACAAAACCTTTGTTGCCAACAATTTCGAAACTAAAGTGCCGCTGCCCATAGAAACGGCTCTTGAAACCTTTCTGAATGGTACTGGCAATAATGTTATAGACAATCTGGGCCTTGCTTATTGTCTCGTCTGTTATGTCACGTACATCACGTGAGCCACCATCGATATCATCACTGCGAGGCGGCAAGTGAATAAGCAGCGGTACCATCTTAAGGCTACGCTCATAGTTCTTCTGCTCGCGCCATAACTTTCTTGAATGCAACAAAGCCGCCAGTCCAAAACCAGCACCAGCTAACAGTATGATGAGGAATGCGATCAACAGGCCACTCATGCCAACTCCGCCCTTCTCTAGGATTCCTCAGTCTTAATATCTTTGTTGTAGCGTTTCTTCAGATAGTCAGCCTTGAAGCGGCTCATCTCTTTGCTCTGCAGATGCGGGTCTTCGCGGGTAGCAGCCACGATTTGCTTAGCCCTGATAACCCACTCTTTCTCGATCAGATCAGCATCGTCGGCAATTGTTGGTGAAGCACTATGCGTCGGAGCGGGTTGTGGCGGCACGCCCGGTGGAACCGATGGCTGGAATGGCACCGGCTGTGCAGCCTGGGGCTGTGGCACTGGTGCAGGTTGCGCAACAGGCGGCTGCTTAAAAGTCTCCGGCTGAGCAGCTACTTGCTCAGCCAATGGCGTACCCATGCCCTGTTCAGGATGAGGCGTTGGCAATTCAAAACTTGGCTGAGGAGTATTCGGATTCATAATCTCTGTTAGTCAGTATACCAAAGATACCTGTTGTATAACAGATATCTTTTGGTTGCAGAGCCGTTACCGTGCAGGGTCTAGAAGGAGAGTTTTGTGCCTTGGACGCGTTTGACATACCAAGTAATCCCACCGACCAATAGAATAGCCAAAGCGAGGTCCTGCAGGCCAAGCTGACTAAGTGAACCAAGGATCACTATGAGTGTCGGCCCTATAGCCATGACTACGCTTAATGACTTTATCCTTGTATCAGGAAGCCGTGTAAAGACTTCTAGGAGAAGTCTGAGTATAGCGTAGCTTGTAGTAGCTACAAGCACCGGAAGAAGCAAGAGCAAGGGGGCGCTGAGCGATTTTGGATTTGTTAAGAAGATAAACGAAGTAATGAGCAAAATACCAACCGTGCTTAAAATAATGTGTTTCTTATACGACTGCCGCATCACTTCATCCAATGTTCGCTTTTTAAGTTTCTGTTCTTTTATAACCTACTGGCATTGTGTTGAAATTTTTGGAGCCCAGACGGTAAATCCGCTCTCAATATATATGATTTTATAGCGCTTACCGTCTATTGGGCTTTTGACTGACCGCTCATTATCCGTTTAGCGAATTATGAGCGATGTTCATATTATGAATATGAGTTTTTGTAGGTTTTGTGATTGTTTTTATTTTTGCTGATCACAAATGCATCTTACCTGAGAATTACGCTTTAGTCAAGATATATTGTTGTGTAAATTATATTAATAATCTGTTAAATATGCGTTTTTTTACGTTGTAAAAAATATACTGTTTCTATAAAGATTAACCCATTAGCTATTAGCACTCGACTTATGCTACTGCTAATGATACTTTATAGAATTTTATTGTCTATAACACAAAAATTATTTACTATATTGTATTGTTGTTAAAAATAAATGCCTTACTTATACCCTCTTTACTATTCTTCCTTATATTCTTTGGCTATAGACTCTGAATAAATCATGTATGCTGGTCTTTCTACTGAACGAACTTAAATAGAACATTTTGTATACTGTATCTTAAGCATCTAAGCGGATTTATGTCCTTGGTTTTTGACTACTCAGTTTTTTTGCCAACTGGCTTGAAATCGTTATGCAGACCTTAGCTTTCACCAAGCGTTCAATTACTGACAAATATTTTGCGAAGCGGCATAGTTGCGCAGATCAGCAACAAGAAGCATGTACGATACTTCACACATGTAAGCTTCTGAACAAACGACCCTCCCGCCTCCAAGCCGAAGTCACATTTTGCCTCAAGCTCGTGCTAACAAACCTGCTGCCCGGAGCCAACTCGACATTCCTCACCATTCTTTACAAGTCAACTCACGTGCCTACTGTTTGTCAATTTTGCAGTGTCAGTGTCATATATATTAGATCCCTGCACCCACCCGATGATGCAAGTTGCACTAGCTAAGCAAATGCTAATTCTTGCTACCGACTCAATACAAAACTTACTAGGCCGTATTACTTACTACCCAAGGCCGCGTTTTGCGTTTTTTGGTATCGGCATAGAATATGCTGGCTTCATCCCCCTCGCCCCGCAAGCCCCTGCCGACTTAAATAGTGAAGAGGACTCAGATATAAAACAGTGTAAGACTGACTAATGTAAGGCCTTCAACCCATAGATATCGTGCCTGGGCTATATATTGAGTATTGAGTTATACACAGATTCTGAAGCATAATCGTGTTGACAGGATTTTCAATGCTTTATAAGATACATTTAGCACTGAATAAAAAAAGTGCTCAAAAACAAAAAGAACTTCGGTGGCAATGGGTTCTCGCAAGCCATTGCCACCACCAGAAACTAAAAATCTTTTAAAAAGCCAAAACAATATTTACCCACTTGAAAGAGCCGCTTCCAAAAACAGAAGCGGTTTTTTCTTTATCTTTTTCCGGCTGCTTATGCTTGCTTATTGACGGCTTCTGCGTACAATCAGGCGCATTATGGGAGCGGCAATTCACAGCCTGATCGACCAAGGAATTGATGGTATGGTGGTGGATGTCGAGTGCCACTTGTCTAACAACCTGCCCAACATTGTGATTGTTGGCGTAGCCAACAAGGCCGTGGATGAAGCCCGTGAGCGATTGCGGGGCGCATTCACCAGCAGCAAACTAGAGCTTCCCAGAAAGCGCATCACACTGAACCTCGCGCCTGCCGATATACCCAAAGATGGCAGTAGCTTTGACCTCGCTATGGCAGCTGCAATTCTGCACGGCACTGGTCAGATAGCTGACACAGGCGCGATACAGAAATCCCTTATCTTTGGCGAGCTAGGGCTGGATGGCAGCATCCGCCCGATAAGGGGTATCATTGGTAAGATATTAGCTGCCAAAAAGAAGGGTTACACTAGGTTTATCATACCTACTGCCAACCTTGCCCAAGCTGAGCTGGTTCCTGATATCCACCTTCTCCCTGTTGATCATCTGGCCGAATTTACCAAACTCCTAGCCGCAGAGCCGAGCTTTAAAACTAGTGACCCTGCTATCAATCAGATGGCCACACTACAGTTTGCGACTGATTTCTCTGATGTTATCGGGCAGGCTGCCGCCAAGCGCGCTCTGGAGATTGCCGCCGCCGGCCAGCATAATGTCTTGCTGTCTGGCGCTCCTGGTACTGGCAAGAGCATGCTCGCCAAGGCCCTACCTTCAATTTTGCCTCACCTAACTCGTGAGGAGATGCTAGCCGTTACGCATATTCACAGTCTCGCTAGCCAACAATTTGATCAGATTATAAGCATCAGGCCTTTCAGAAGCCCTCATCACAGTGCTAGCAGTGTCGCTATCATTGGTGGTGGTACTAAACCGCGTCCGGGCGAGATCAGCCTCGCCCACAACGGCATCCTCTTTCTTGACGAGCTGCCCGAGTTTGGTAGAAGTACTATAGAGACACTCCGCCAGCCGCTGGAAGACAAAGTGATTAGCGTAGCCCGGGCCAAGGACAGCTTGGAGTTCCCGGCTGATTTTATCCTGGTGGCCACTCGAAACCCTTGCCCCTGCGGCTTCTACGGAACAGGCAAGCCGTGTATCTGCTCGCCTCAGCAAGTACTCCTCTATGAAAAGAAGCTGTCTGGGCCTATCCTGGATAGGATCGACCTTTATGTAGATGTTGAGGCGGTAGAGCATAGCTCCCTGCTTGAAATGCAGACCTCAGAAGAAAAAAGCGAACAAATTGCAAGAAGAGTTGCCAGAGCACGTAAGCATCAGCTTGAACGCAACCTGAATAACCGCACTCTCAATGGCTCGCTTTCTACCCGTGTCATCAAGCAGGCTGCCTCTCTGACTGATCCTGCAAAGCAGCTGCTCGATACTGCTAGCGGTAGTTTAGGCCTCTCTGCCCGAGCCTATATGAGAGCCGTCAAGGTAGCAAGAACTATAGCCGACCTCGAAGGGTCAGAGCAAGTGACTGAGGCTCATGTAGCCGAAGCCCTGCAATATCGGCCAAAGCCTTCGACATCACTCTAGCCAAGACTGGTGTGTCACCGCCGTCACGTAAGCATGTTGACCTCTGATGCTATATCTGTTACAATGAGATGCAAAATCAGTTAGCCTTTTAAGGAGAAGTAGTTTATCAACAAGACAACCCGCCTGAATGAACAGATTCGGGCACCCGAGCTCAGAGTCATCGACGCCGATGGACAGAGCTTAGGCGTTATGTCGCGCATAGAAGCCCTACGCGCCGCAGAAGCAGCCGGACTGGACCTGGTAGAAATCTCCCCTGATGCGAAACCACCCGTGGTAAAAATCGTCGACTGGGGCAAATACAACTACCAACGCACCAAGCAACTGCAGAAGAATAAACGTAATGCCAAAGCCCTAGAAGTTAAGCAGATGCGCTTCGGCCTCAAAATCAGCGACCATGATCTTGGCGTTAAGTTACGCAAGATTACCGACTTTCTGAACGAAGGTCATAAGGTCAAGATTGCGATTGTCTACCGAGGACGCGAGAATGCCCACCGGGATATCGGCTTCAAACTAGCCGACCGCGTGATCGAAAGCTTTCAGGGAACCATCACTGTTGATCAACAGCCTCAGCTAAACGGCAAGCAGCTAATATTTGTGATAAGGAGTAATACTAATGCCCAAACTAAAAACTCATAGTGGTACCAAGAAGCGCGTTCGCGTTACCAATAATGGTAAAGTTTTGCGCCGCCACGCTACCGGCAATCACCTTCTGCAGAAGAAGAGCGCCAGCCGCAAGCGCACATTTGCGGGACTCGAAGCGGTCACCGGCAAATCTGCCAAGAACATTAAACTGAAACTAGGAGCCTAATCCATGCGCGTTAAAAGAGGCGTAACCTCCCACCAGCGGCACCAGAAGATCCGCCGGAGCACCAAGGGCATGAGCCGCCCTAACCGCTCATCTGTTAAGCGCGGTAAACAAGCCGTTGTAAAGAGCCTGCAGCACGCATATCGCGACCGCCGCAATAAGAAGCGCACATTCCGTGAGCTTTGGAATGCTCGTATCAACGCTGCCGCCCGCCTAAATGGCACTACTTATAGCAAGCTGATTGCCGGCCTCAAGAAAGCTAACATCTCTTTGGACCGTAAGGTTCTGGCCGAATTGGCTGTGAGCGAGCCAGCTGCTTTTGAAGCAGTTGTCAAGGCCGCCAAATAATCAAATTGTAGCTATTACTCCGAATAACACCTCTGCTCCAGAGGTGTTATTTTATTGGTCCGCCCCTTAAGGTATACTATAAGAGCCAGATCTTCGGCTAATCGCCAGGCCGTCGGCAACGACAGCCTGGAGGAAAGTCCGGGCAGCGTAGGGAGAGACAGTTGCTAACGGCAACCGAGGGTAACCTCAGGGAAAGTGCCACAGAAACGAAACTGCCCGCAAGGGTAAAGGTGAAACGAGTGAGGTAAGAGCTCACAGTGTTTGACGGTGACGTCGAACAGAGGTAAACCCTGTCTGCTGCAAGGTGATGAGTTCCATTAAGGTTTCCCGCCGGGACGAGTCATAAACAAACCGCTCGAATCTATGAGCAATTGTAGATCTAGATAGATGATTAGCTAAACCCGGCCGTCAGCAATGACAGCCGGGTGAAACAGAACCCGGCTTACGGATTATCTGGCACTATATCGAAACCATCTCCATGACGGGGGTGGTTTTGCCTTTAGGATTCCTTCTGAGAGTCGAGAGTTTTATTGACCATGCCGTCAGCGAGCTTATTATACTCGCGCGGCACATGGGTGAATGTAACCTGTTTAAACTTAGGAACTAGATCCTTAATAGCTTGGTGAATGGGCCACAAGTCCCGGTTCTTAACCTGGTAGACCACTTTCATTTGATTGATGACAAGCTGGCTATCCATATATACATGCACTGTCTTGGCACCCATCTTGAGGGCCGCCTCAAGTCCACCCTTGAGCGAGTGATACTCTGCCTGGTTATTTGTAGTAATACCAAGATATTTGCCGCTCTCGTGCAGGATTTGATCCTGCATGTCTAAGATAACAAATCCACCCGCTGAGGGACCCGGATTACCCCTAGAACCTCCATCCGAGAACATTTTCACCTCGCTGAGGTTATCTGATTTTTCTGGAATATTTTCTCTGATCTCCATAACCTTTTTGTAAACAGCATCAATATCTTTAGCAAGCGCATCATCTTTCTCTGTTGTACCTCCGGTGCTGTGGGTATAGAGCCAGAACTGCACCTTGTTCCACTCATTAAGCCAACGAGGGTGGTGATTGCGAGCCTCTGCAAGCACGGCCACCTCCTTCATAAAACCAAATGCTTCCTTGAAATCTTTGAAGGTAAATTCTTTATAGAGCTGGTTGTTTTGTTTTTGCCACATAGTCTTATCTTATCATGCTTAATATGAACATTAATAACGTGATCCCCTAAGGAGTTAAGTATGTTGGATATAATTGCGTTTTATAGTATAATAATATTATGTCACACAGAGATTTTTTGAGTAGGCTCAGCCTTGAGCAACTCGCTGGTTTACACAATCAAGCACAAGAGGTTGCCGAGCTAAGCGCAGCAGATGAAACTGCTACTATTGAAGATCTGAATAATAACCTAGCCGATGCATACCCTGGCTTGATGAAATTCGCAGATGCACTAGTGGCGCTTGCAGAAAAAGACAAAATGCATCCAGAGTACTCAACCGGTATTCTTGCTGGGGCGGTGCTCATGGTTCAAGTTATTACACTAGCTGCCGAACATGATGAATTTGGCCAGCTCGGTCTTGAATCCTAATACTTTTTCATAATGGTCAGGGTAAGAGGACTTGAACCTCCGGTCTCCGGACCCCCAGCCCGGCGCTTTACCAACTAAGCTATACCCTGTCGTCAATTCTGACTAGACCTATTTTACTCTAGAAAATCTAAATTTAACAGAGGTAAGTAGTATCACTGACCCCTGAAGTGCTGCATTTGAGTGCAGAAGCGGCTTTCTTCTCCCGTACCAGAACGAGCCGTATATATGATACGGTGAAGTGAGGAACGGAGAGAAAAAGCCGCTTCTGTGCCAAAAAGGCCGGATAAAGCCAAGCTTTGCTTGGATTCATCCGGCCTGGTGCAGTGCTTCAGGAAGTCGGGATCCAACGATGACAACCTGGGTGTTTAAAACCTAGGTGGGTGCCCGCACATGCCAACCACGGTCAGCATAAATCTTAGGCTCCCTTATGATAAGCATTCAGATTATCATAATGCTGGTCTCCCGACCTGCCTTTATTATCTCACCCTCGCCCCAAAAAAGTAAGTCCCTACCCCGGCATGCCAAGCAGGAAGAGTAGTATATGAGAAGTAATACTCGAGATAATTGGTGCGAAAAAGGCAGAGCCGGCCAATAAGATAATCATGACGATCAGCAGCCCAAAACGCTCAATAGACATCATGAAATTCTGTAGAGGCTCCGGTGCAAATGCGTACAAAAGACGCGATCCGTCCAGGGGCGGAATTGGAATCATATTAAAAACAAACAGGCTTACGTTTACCAAAGTAAAGATGGCAACCGCATTGGCTATATCATTGCTAGCAATAGGTACAAGTCGGAACACTAGGCCACCCACACATGCCAATGCCAGATTAGTGAGAGGACCAGCAATACCTACCAGGGCTACACCAAACTCCTCGTATTTAACCCTCATAGGATTAAACGGTACGGGCTTGGCAGCAAAAATAGGCGGCAACCCGACAAAAATCAATACCATTGGTAGGATAATCGTCAGATAGAGGTCAATATGCTTAAGGGGGTTAAGGGTAATCCTCCCCTCCTCGTGAGCCGTACTATCACCGAGCCAATGACTGGTAAAAGCATGCATGGCCTCGTGGAGAGAGACGCTTAGGATAAGTGAAACAAAAACCACCACCATTTCGAAACCAGAGAGGCCTGTAAACATAGCTTCTAGTATAGCAGGTTAAACTAGCCCTACCCCTTGACCAAAAGCGCAAAAACAGATACAATTAGTCACTGAATCGTCCTTCGTCATGAAGGATAAGAAGTAAATTTAAAGGATTAAAGGTATGCAACGCTGTGATTTAACCGGCAAGGGCAAGCAGTATGGGCACAATGTGAGCTTCTCACAGCGTCACACCCAGAAAGTTTGGAAGCCGAATCTGCAGACAAAGACCTTTGTGGTTGACGGTAAGAAAGTCACCATGAAGCTCAGCACGCAGGCTATACGCACCCTTAAGAAGAAAGGCCTTCTGGTCAAATAAAAAAGCTCCTCAACTGAGGAGCTTTTTTTATTTGACCTATTAATTTCTCTCGAGTACAACAACGCGCAGATTCTCACCAAAGTCAGCTGGCTTTGGCTTGAACTTAGCCAATGTATCAGGCGCTTCTACGCCGAATACCTTGAGTGCCTCACCAAGCGGCTGCTGGGGTACGGGGTAATTCACCTTAGTATCTTCGTAATGGGTTGGGATCACAATCTTTGGTTCAATCTTCTTAACAATCTGCATTGCACCAATCGCATCCAGCGTATAACCATTACCGCCGACTGGTACGATAAGAATGTCCACCGTGCCAATCTCTTCCAGATGATCCTCGGTGAGGTCGGGATGAATATGCCCAACTACTGCAACCTTAAGATCTTCATACTGAATCTTATAAATAGTAGCTGTCTGCTGATCCGCCTCGTCCATATGAGCCCGAGCGGCAATACCGAATACAGAGATTTCAGATACCTCGTATTCGCCTGGATCGGTAATGACCAGGCGTGCCTCTGGTTGAACCTCTGGCAACTGTGTAAACAACGCAATATTATCTGCTTTGGTAATTGGCTTAAGGCCCAGGGTGGCCAAGTTATCGTCTATCACTAAAGTACTGTGCTTAGTGGCAACACTCAAACAATTAGCACCGTGAAACTGAAATTCCATCATGCAACTCCTTTCTGAGTCGCAATTTTCAATTTACAATTTTCAATTTTCAATTGAGGCAGCTGCTGCGCAGCAGTTTTTTCATTGTTAAATGCTAATTGATAATTTATTGCCCGTTGCCAATTGCTAATTGCTGATTGCATATTACTCCTCTTCTGTTATCTGTTTTTTATCTATTAATACTTGTTTCTTGGCCGCTAAAACATTGGTGATAAACCGGTCTTTCACCTGACGGCGATAGGTGAATTCAGAGACACCCATAACAACATAACGGATATCTTTCTTCTCTTTTTCTTCTAGTGTAGTCATGAACTTCTGCAACTTGGTCTGGTTAACATCACCTACGATTAGCATGTCGATACCACTGGATTCGTCACGGGTAAACTGCCCCGTATACAGGGCTAACTCAACATTGCCCAAAGCTGCCAGTTCGGCAATTTCGGGGTCAACCTGTTTTATTGGCGCGGGCACAACAACCACCGCCTCATCGGCGTTCGATGCTTCAGCAGGAGCCATAACCACCTCAGCACCGCCAAAGATCGCGGCAAGCGGTTGGTAGAATTCATATTCCTGGTTCACCTCATAGTACAAACGGTTGTTGGTAGTATCGGAAGCAATAATACCTATGCTCAGTAAATTGGATAGTTCCCTGCGCACCGAATTAATCTGCTCATCAATCTTGCGGGTAATTTCGCGCACATAAAAAGACCTGTTTGGATTACTATAAAACAGGCGCAGCAGCTTGACCCTGGTCTTGCTCCCAAAGAGTTGTTCAACCATATCTATAGCTTATCACGATTTGTTCAGTATAGGGGTAAAATCAGCTAATTTGTCCGTGTTTGTTGTAAAAATAATTGCACCAGCTGCCAAGCCTCCGAGCTATTTTTTGTCCAGTGGATGTGAGGGTTGCGCTTAAACCAGGTGCGCTGACGCTTAGCCAGTTGAATATCATTACGGATAAAGATCTTCTTGGATTCATCTAACGAAACCTCGCCATCAAGATACTCACGTATTGCCTTATAGCCTGGTGCTTGCAAGCCGGGCGCCTCTACACCGTATTTTTCAAACAGCTGCTTTGCCTCAGCAACAAAACCATTCGCGTACATCTGTTCTACTCGATGCTGTATGCGCTGTTCGCAGGTAGCTTTGTCTATATCCAAACCAATGACCAGTGTATTCTCCCGCAGACCTTTCCTGACGGGCACCTGGCCGTTTGTTTCGAGCGCCCGAATCAGGTGACGCGGGTTCTTACTATTCTCAGGCAGCGGGATGCCCTGCTCTGTTAGCTTCTGTTGCAGCGCTTCAACACTCAAACTTTCGAGTGCCTCGCGCTCTTCTGGGGCAACCGGCGGCAAAAATGCAAAGTCAAAGATAACACCGTCAACATATAGTCCGGTCCCGCCTACCATAATAGGCACTTTTCCCCTGATTGAAATATCATCTATCCAGAGGAGAGCCTGGCGTTTAAACTCAGCAGCTGTAAAGTTCTGATCTGGAGTAATTAAGTCGATCAGATGGTGGCGCACCTGGGCTTGCTCATCTTTAGGCGGCTTAGCCGTACCAATATCCATACCCTTATAGACTGTCCGCGAATCCGCACAAATTATCTCGCCATTAAGCTGACAGGCGAGGTCAAAGGCCAGTGCACTCTTGCCACTTGCCGTCGGACCCACAATAACAATCAGAGGAGCGGGTTGTCGTTTGGCTTCCACAGTAACTTACCTACCTCCACATAATAATCACCTTCGTCACCGAGCACCTCAACACCTTCGGCTTCAAGATGCGCCTTATGGCCCGCTCTACCGCCAGGATATCCGCTTGCCAGCCCGCCCTGCTTATTAACCACGCGCTGCCAAGGCAAATTTGGATCACCAAAGTGAGCAATACCGCCTACAATCCGCGCTGCCCGTGCATTCCCACAGAGTGCCGCAAGCTGGCCATAGGTCATTACTTTACCCTTTGGTATTTGTGCAACAAGTGCCTCTACTCGTCTCCTAAAGGCCTGGTCTACTTCCATAGTGTTATAACAGAGCTCTCTCTACATCCGGCCAGTGTTCAACCCGCTCGATTCCAACCGGTAGCGGGTCAATATCATTCCACGGATACCGGCCAAACAACAGGGGTTGTATCCCCACGCTCAACGCACTCTCGCAGT
>CAZJWS010000003.1:16191-20697 GCA_964549985.1 uncultured Candidatus Saccharibacteria bacterium
TCCAGATGATCATCGATAAGTATAGTAGCCCCTAGCTCACGGCAGATATCACCTTTGGTACGGACTTTTTCAGGATCAAAGTAATTCGAAAACACCACGTCTTCGAATAAATCAGGCAAATGAGTCTCAAGCCACTTCCGCGTCGCAAGCTCCGTAAAATCAGGCCGGCCCGTTACGATATACAGTGTATGCGCCTGCTTTAACCCCCTAAGCGCCGTTATGGCTTCGTTTACAGGCGAATTATTGAAGTATTCTTCAGTTTCCAGATATGAATTTACCCTCTGTATTGCTGTTTCTATATCTGGCGCATTCCATACGCCAGGATCACGCGAGTAGAATCTATCAAGTGTCATTGATGCCCCATGGGTAGTATTAACATGCTCAATAATATTTAGTGCCGTTTCAACAACGACATCATCCATATCAACCGCTATTACCTCTCGACTCATATCAGCTACCGATTATACGTCCTATAGTGAAGATTTGCTAACCCGACTCGCTGCTTCATTAGCAACTGATTGTAAGAAATTATCAATCGGGAAATGGCGATCACCCGACAGGACCTCTAGATCTTTGCGGATGCGCGGGGATACATTAGATGTATCCACCTCTTTTTGGCCAATCACCAAAGTGTACGGTACCTTATCTATTTCGGCCGAGCGAATCTTCTTGCCCACTGATTCATTAGTGTTATCTATACCTACACGCAGACCCAACCCCCGTGCTTTTTCCGCAAGCTCGTTCACAAAATTGACAGTGACATCCTCTTGATTCACACTAGCGATCCTAATTTGTTCGGGGGCTACCCATACCGGAAACTTGCCCGCCGTATGCTCTATATACACACTCAGGAACCGCTCAATAGAACCAAGTAACGCACAATGAATCATTACCGGCCGCTGTTTGCTGCCATCCTCTGCCGTGTATTCGAGCTCGAACCGTTCCGGCTGTACAAAATCCAACTGGATAGTAGCAACCTGGTGTTCGCGGCCAATAGCGTCGGTAGCCATAAAATCGATCTTAGGGCCATAAAATGCTGCCTCTCCTTGAGCCTCAAAATAATTCAGGCCATTCTTATCCGCCAAGCTACGAATAATCTCCTGCGCCAAATCCCACAGAGCTTGCTCACCCAGGTATTTGTCGCTGTCATCACGAAAACTCAACCGTGCACGCAAATCCATCCCCATTGTTGCCGAATAGATTGTATGAATATTCTCGATCAGCTTAGCGACCTCTGTCTCCAATTGATCCTTGCGGGCATATACATGGCTATCGTCCTGGCTAATCGACCGTACCCGGCTCAGGCCGCCAAGCTCACCAGTCTTTTCGTCACGGTACACGGTTGTTGTTTCAAAATATCGTACCGGCAGATCGCGATAACTGCGAGGAGATGACGCGTATATCTGATTGTGATGCGGGCAGTTCATTGGTTTTAGCGCAAACTCATCACTCGTTTCCTGGCTCTTGACCAGAAAGAGCTCATCACCAAACTTATCCCAGTGCCCTGACACTTTGTATAAATCAGTCTTGGTAATATGCGGGATACTCACCCGCTCGAAGCCCGCCTCTTTACGAAGACTCTCGGCAAAGTTGGTCAGCTCTTCACGAAGCACCGTACCCCTTGGGGTAAACAAAGGAAGGCCAGAGCCCACCAAGTCAGAAAACACGAACAAATCAAGCTCGCGGCCAAGCTTTCGGTGGTCGCGCTTTTTGGCCTCCTCAAGCATATTCAGGTAGCTGCGTAGTTCCCTGTCGGTAGCAAAAGCTACACCGTACAGGCGTTGCATCTGCGGATTGCCCTCTTTGCCACGCCAGTAGGCACCGGCTACGCGCATAAGCTTAAATACCCCCACCTTACCCGTAGATTCAACATGCGGTCCACGGCACAGATCAGTAAAATCGCCGTTAGTATAATAGGACACCTCATCCACTTGAGCGTCGCCTTCGGCAATAGTGCCCATTTCATCAGCACTCAAATCCTTAGCAACAGTAGTACCGGCCCGCTTCAGATCATTCAAAAGCTCTTCTTTATAGGGCTGTCCCGACTCCTGGGCCCAGCCGATAGCCTCATCTACCGGCTTGGTTGAGCGCACAAATGGCTGGTCATCGGCAATGACTTTGCGCATTTCGGTCTCGATCTTCTCAAAATCATCCTCTGAGAGCTTTGATTCCCCCAGATCGACATCATAATAAAAGCCATTCTCAACAACCGGCCCCACGCCAAACTTCGCCTCCGGCCAGAGGCGCTTCACCGCAGTCGCCATAATATGCGCCAAAGAGTGCCGCATAGCATGCAAGTTGTCTTCGTTTTCCATATCCTTCCTCCTGACTTACAAGTATTGGTTCGCCTAAGACTGCTTTTTCAGGAGTGCGATTTGGATGCATGGGCGAGGACCGCAAACGAGCCGTATTTAGATACGGTGAAGTGCGGACCGGAGTCCAGGCACCAAAGCGTGCCCTGAAAAACAGTCGACAATAAAAAAGAGACGCGCTTGCATAGGTACAGAGTTGAATGCTCTCGCAAATACATTCAAATCTGTTATAGCGCGTCTCGGGACCTATATCCTCATACCATCAGCCGATAAGGTGCAACACTTCAAAAGTGTGTAAGTAAACCCATGATAGTAAGAAGATAAAGGACGGTTCCACCGGACTTCCCTCCTCTGTTAGCTCGAAAGCTTACTATTTGGAGGCTCGTGGCCCTCACGTTACGTACGTTTGGCCTTGCCGACGGAGCTCAGTGATTGGTGAGGTCACCTCATTGCTCACATGTATTGTAGCACATGTGGGCGGATATTGCCCCCACCTGCAGGCTACTATACGCGTACTAGCCGCATAATGCTAGTACTTATTTTTACATTTTTGCTGTTTTAAGGCCTCTGCCCTGTGGATA
Source organism: uncultured Candidatus Saccharibacteria bacterium (assembly GCA_964549985.1). Lineage (GTDB taxonomy): Bacteria > Patescibacteriota > Saccharimonadia > Saccharimonadales > JACDBH01 > CAZJWS01. The sequence continues at coordinate 19,085 of CAZJWS010000003.1, forward strand.
GTGTGGATATCCGTTTTCTAACAGATTATACCTACGGTGATATTTAGCATGGCCATATCAAAACTGTCGCAATTTCAAAAATTGCGACAAACTGTTCGCTAGAATTACTCGAACTTTAGAGTATACTAAGAATAATATGAAGTCTAAGTGGTACGAGTATAAAGAAGCGGCTATTGCCCTCCGTAAAACTGGTATGTCTATGACGGTAATCGAGCGAAAATTAGGAATCCCCCGTTCTACCCTGTCTGGTTGGTTCAAAGATATCATGCTCACTGAAGAACAACGCACTAGACTCATGAAAAATAGTCATGACGGATGGAAAAAGGCCCGCCAAAGTGCGGTCGAGGCTCACAGGCAGGCAAAACTTGAACGGCTTGCGACAGCAAAGAGAGCAGCTCAAGAGACTCTGGGTTGCATAGACCTAAACTCTCCTGCAATCCTAGACCTCGCGTTCGCGATGCTCTATCTTGGTGAAGGCGCAAAGTCTGGCGGTACTTCAATTGCCAGTTCTGATCCTACAATCCTTAAGTTTGTAATCATAGTACTGCATAAAAACTATGGGCTTAAGTCTGAAGATATTCGCTGTGACCTGCATTTAAGGATGGATCAGGATGCAGAAGCATTAAAACTATACTGGTCAAAGGAACTTAACCTACCTTTAAGTCGCTTTAAATATGTTGCGTTCGACAAGCGAAGCACAGGAAAGGCCACCTACGAACACTACAAAGGCGTTTGTGTCATCAGCTGCGGCAGGGTTGATATTCAGAGGAAAATAATGTATCTTTATACTCTGTTCTGTGAGCAAATTGCCATGAACGATTTGGGTGCGTAGCTCAGTTGGCTAGTAGCGCTTCCTTGACGTGGAAGAGGTCGGGGATTCGAGTTCCTCCGCACCCACCAAATAAAATAACCCACTAGGCTGTGGGTTATTTTATTTGGTTTTTAAGAGGTAACTTTAACCTTCTGCAATTTCTTGGGCATATAGGTCGGATGCCAAAGCTCCAAGAGCAGCCACTCTTTTACTCCGCTTCCTCAGACCTGTCACTTCCGGCATATCAACAAGTCTAAGCACCGTACTCAGCGCCTGACGCCGCTCGCGCCGAGTGTCAATAGCATGAGAAATATCATTGCCAATTACTTGTCCTGAACGTTCGTAAGAAGTAATCTTTCGAGCTACACCTACGGCCGCAGCGGCCACCTGGTATTCCTCAAATGAGGTAAGGAAGTCCTCGCTCGTTACGCCTTCTCTGAGTGTCGCTTCGAGAGTAGTTCCTTGATCCACCAATCCGTGTTGTAGTTCTGTCATAAAATAATTATATCACACTTATGAATATAATTCAACTATTTTCGATAACTTTCACAGATCCGAGTCAGATAACGTAGGTTATGGATGCTGCAGAGCGAGCCTGCCAGGGGTTCGGCCACCTTAAACTGATGGCGCAAAAAGCCCCTACTATAGCCATTGGCACAGGTGTAACAATCGCAACCAGGGTCAATCACCCCTGTGTCTTCGGCAAACTTGGCATTTGTCAGATGAATCTTCTGATCATCCTCTACCCATACGGTCGCGTGACGGGCATTTCGTGTAGGAAGTACACAATCCAGCATATCGA
>CAZJWS010000004.1:0-2464 GCA_964549985.1 uncultured Candidatus Saccharibacteria bacterium
CTGGACAAATTCAGTAAGGTAATTACTTCAGTCAATCACCCCTATGGATTACATAGAGCTAGAGAAGAAAAGTTTTTTACAGGTGAAAAAATAATCTCTCTTAGAAAAAGTCCCAATAGGCCAGCGTTTACATACACAGATTTTGATTGCTATATTTCGGCGGCGTTTTATTCAATAAAGACTTCCCGCTTAGACATGATGTATCTTACAGGTGTTCTCAATTCAAAACTAATTGCCTTTTGGCTACTAAAAAAGGGCAAACTTCAAGGGAATAACTACCAAGTAGATAAAGACCCTCTGCTTTCAATTCCACTAGTTTCACAAAACAAGGAAGTAGCTAGCAAGATCAAAGATAGAGTTCAAGCAATCTATGCAAAGAAGGGAGATGCTGAGACTCTTGAGACTGAAATTGACGATCTAGTATATAAACTTTATGGGCTATCTCCAGAAAAAATAAAATTCATCGATAGAGAAATTGATGGCACGTACGAGGCGTGAAGAGACTGGTCCAGGCCTAGTAACCTACGACAATCTGGTATTGCCACCAGTTGTTCCAGGCGAAGAGGTGAAAGACTTGTGCAATAAAGTTGACGATTTTTATAAGTCATACCCACATCAACATAGAAAGCAAAAGGCATCGGACTTGATACAAGGCACCTTCTATGCAATGCGCCCTGAGTGTCGCTCTAACACTGATTGGATGAGTCAAGCAGCAAACTCGGCACGAGACGTATTGTATCCTCTCCTGGGTACAAAGGCTGGAAGTCAAAATCTAATAAGAATCTTCAACAAATATGCGGTTGATAAGAACAATAGAGATAAGGTAAAAAATCAAGATTTTATAACTACTTTTACTGCCCTAGACAGAATATATAAAAGGCTATCGGATGTAACTCATCACGGAACAGACCCAAAAGGGTTCTCGCCGAAGGAATATGAAGAATTTTCTGAAAAAGACTTTGAGAATCTAATCAGTGATTTTTCCAAGATTCTCCTTAAGACCTTAAGCCTACAGCAAATTTTTATACATACAGTTATTGACATTCTCGTACAAAGAAAACGAAGGACGACTTCTCTAAAAGCAGAACTGGATTTCATCTTAGATGTTAACGCAGATGCGCATCAGTATTTTTTTGCAAAAGTTGACGAGCCATGGCTGGTTTGGCTCTGGAATAATGGTTTCATAGATAAAATAAAACAAAAATCAGAGGATCCCTCACGATATAGTTACAGAACACCAGAGCTAAATTATCTGGCACGGATGGCTAAAAAAGTGCCGGATAAGGTCGTGAATGTAATGCTGCAGGTGCCGATATCAAATGCTACATTCAACCCGGAAGTTATTGATCAGTTCTTGAGGATCTGTAGCGAACTGCCAGCCGACCAGATAGCTAGAATCTCTAAAAAAATACTCGATGAAAAATGGGTTCCGCTCATGGGTCTTTTTAATCAACATGGCTTTGAGTTTGAGAAAATGTTTAAGACTTTGGCAGATGCCGGCACTTACGAACACATCTTAACACTTGCTGAGTGTGTGCTGTCAGTAAGAACAAAAAAAGAAGTAAAAGCATCGCCGGGTAGAAGTATCACAGAAAATCCTTTCTATTTTAACGAATTGTCGTACACAAAGGTGTTCAAGTACTTGGTTGATATTGACGATAAACACCTACGAAATGCACTTGAATTAACGACAAATGTGTTTACTGAGGTTACGAATGTGCTCGGTAAAAAATCTAGCGAAAAGCCTAAACGGACTTTTGAAATTGACGACGGCCTGTTACTGGCAGATGTTGATTTCTTTATTTTGAAGCAGCAAGAACGTGAAGGCTTGTCTCCAAGAGAAGATATTCGGGAACTGGCAGCGACTATTAAGCACATAGTCCAAAAATTACTCGTCAGACAATGTAATCAGCAAAAAAAGGTCTGGGAAGTTTATAATAAGCACATTGAAACTTTGCCAAATAGTCAAACGGCTTGGCGCCTAAAACTATATGTGCTAAGCCTTTGTCCCGAAGTATTCAAGGACGAGTTAAAAACTGCGTTATTCTCCATTTTTGGGAGCAAAGACTACTGGGCATTAATGGCCGGGGCTGAATATAAGAAGGCTCTTAAAAATTTCTTTGGGCATCTATCAAAAGCAGACAGAAGCGACTATGTAAAAAAATCTTTGAAACTATTTGGCGATAAAAGCGGTGGCAAAGAAATCATTGAAGACCGGAAGAATGCCGGATCTAAGATTTTCTCCGTAGTATCAGAGCATCTTACAAACGCGGAACAAAAACTAATTAAAGATGCTGGGCTTCAAATCAACCCCGATTTCAAGCCTACACCGATGATAGGCAAAGTGACCGGGGGCACAGTAGTACCGCGCGCGCCAATAACTCAGGAAGAATTTAATGCTCTTACTATTGATGTGATCGTGAGTAAGCTTCAATCAGATTGGTCACCAGATAAATTAAGTAAG
>CAZJWS010000004.1:2474-15320 GCA_964549985.1 uncultured Candidatus Saccharibacteria bacterium
AAGCAAAATACTTTTGATGACTTCCGCAACCCGCTTAGCGGAGAAGGTGTCGGTAATTTACTAAAGAGCAGTATACCTAGCAGACTCCAAGATTTCGTAAATCAAGCGAGTAAGTTTTTTGATAGAGACAACTTAGATTCGCATTATACGTACACGTATTTGCAGGCATTAGAAAATGAGATCAAAAACAATAGAACCGTTGCAGCCGCTACTAGCTGGGGTAGTTTGATTTCGCTGATAGTCGCTATCAAAGATTCAGGCATGGCTAAACCCTTTATAAAATCTGATCGCAAGAGAGAGCGGTATAGCTCATGGCTTGCCAACTGGAATGCAGTACATTCAATGATGGCGGGGGTTATTGAAGAATTATTGCGCGATGTAAACAGCAAACCAACGCTAGATTTTAAAAGATACCGTAACGATCTATTGTCAGTAATAGAATACTTGCTTCGCTATCCGGACCCGGCTCCGGAAGACGAACAGTCAAAAACCGCAACTATGACTGTTACTTCGCCCGGGCAGAAGCCTTTAGTCACTGAGCCGTATATGATGGCAATTAATTCCGTCCGTGGGCGCGCTTTTGAATCATTTATGTTCTTTGTCCATCAAGATGGAAAACAATTTAGCAAAGAGCAGAAGGTCAAAATTTCTCGAGATGTGAAGAAGCTATACGAAAAAGTTCTTGATGCTGAGAATACGAAAGCTCTAATGTTTATGTTTGGTCGCTACATTCCTACTTTTTACTACGGAGACTCAAATTGGCTGATAAAGTTACTGCCAAAACTATTCCCGGCTAGCGACAAGCTACTGAAACTAGCCTCTTGGGAGGGTTTTATCTCGAATAACCTGTATAGAGAAATTTTCGGTGAAACTAAATTTCAGAAGCTATACGTTAAAGGGCTGGAGCTTAGGGAAAATGACGATCCGGTGCGTAAGTTTTTCAGAGATCCGGAAGAAGGGATCGCTATTCATTTAGCATTAGCTTATGCTCACTATAAAGATTTCGGATTTGATCACCCTTTGTTTAAGAAATTCTGGAGTCAAGGCACGGAAAAACAGCACTCTAATTTTATCAGCTTCTTGGGCCGTAAATATTTATCTAAGGAAGATCGTGGCCAAACACTTAAACAAGAACCGGAAATCAAAGAACGCCTGGAAAAGTTTTGGGATTGGGTTCTAGACAATGCTAAGCACAATGTATCGTTAAGCAAATTCGGATATTGGATCAATCATGATGAACCTGAAGTACTTGATCTCGCTTGGCTAACGAATCACCTAAGAAAAACTCTTGTTAAAACAGAAGGCGAGTTAGACTGGGATTTCGGCCTGCAAAAAGTAGTTGTTAAATTAGCGGAGTCCAGCCCCGAAGATACCCTAGAAGTAATAAGGCTTATCTTGCTTGAGTATAACGTCCGAAAAGAACAAAGGCACAGACCAATTTTCTATGAGACTGATTGGGCAGAAGCTTTGAAGCTTTTATATCAAAACCCCAAGACCAAAGATGGAACATATAAGCTCATAGACGATTTAATCCGCGAGGGTGGTAGTCAGTTCTGGCCTCTTAAAGAAATCATCAAGCCTAATTAATCCGATAATCTTTTCGCAACTTAAATCAAAACTAGTGTAACTCCCGCCTCTTACCTAGAGTTGCCGGCCGTATAAGTACTCCTGATAAGGGAGGTCCAAGATTTTTCTCCAACGATTTATTTCATCTCTAATTTGGTGTAAACTTTTACCCAGTTCCCGCACCATACGCAACATCGAGCCCGAAAAGGGCTCTTTTTATCTGTTAACCTATGTCGTACTATACTGATGTTCTGTTGAGCATATACTTGCGTGTCGTTAGTTATAAGTATATAGTATATTTTATGGCTTTGATTCCCTCTTTCAAAGAATCTGACCCTATCGAATTATGGTCTACTGAACTTGTAGGCACTTTAGCCTATTCTGAATTTGAACGTATTGTCCTTGCTACGGCTGCTGCTAATCATCAACGATACACAGGGTATCTAGAGATGGATGAAGATTTAAATGTAAGTTCCTTCATCCGTACTCGTTACCCACGCAAGAAATACGGAGTTGCATCTATCGCGGAGTGTGAAGAGGGGGTAATGGATTTAGCAAATAATCTTTCCTTTGGACTGTATCCAGACCGACAGATTGCTGGATTTCGAGTCGTTATGGGCTTGCTCGAGGGGTATGATACTCAATCGCCCCTGCACACAATTGATGAAGTGAGTACCATATTAGGAAAGGCCATCCTTGCTAAGCAGGCTACTGTCTTTGCAGTTCGACATGATGCGAACGATGTATCCGTATACACTGAACCTGTAGCAGTACTTCAAGGTGCCACTCGACTGCTGCCTGATGTATACCAGCTAGCAGATTCTTTCAAACAAGAACGATTTGCAGTAGAAGATTTTAATAGTGGGACGGCATACATGGTAGAAACTCGTTTTTGTACTGAGCCTGACTGATTTCGAGCTGTATAAGCTATACTAGGACGGCGGCTGTTTATTGAGACTGGACGGCTTTTTAAGATTAGCTATGAGAGCAACGTTTTGCTTTCATAGCTAACGGTTAATCACGGGACGCTCTCAAGCGTCCTTTTTGTTTTAGCTTAAGTGCTAAAATTATATAGGATACAACTGTAAAAAGAGGAGTAGATAAGATGGCTAAATATATCGATGGATTTGTACTGGTAATACCAAAGGGTAAAGAAGCCGAATACCAAAAAATGGCCGAGATGGGCCGTGATTCGTGGATGAAACACGGCGCGTTGGCGTACTTTGAGTGCAAAGGCGATGACCTCAAGCGGCAGGAAATGGGTGACCAGAAATCACGTGATTATAAAGAAATGACTGGCGCGGGTGAGGATGAGAATGTCTGGTTTTCTTGGATTGTTTTTGAATCCAAAGAGCACCGCGATGAAGTAAACGCAAAAGTTATGGCCGAAATGGATGAATCATACAGCGATCAAACTGACTTTGAAATGCCAAACGATATGAAGAAGATGGCATACGGCGGCTTCGAGGTGGCCGTTGAAGGATAAAAGTTCAGAGATTAGCTAAAAGTCTTTGATTGGATTCACTTAGACGGTATATGCGTTGCTGCTGCCGACATCATTCGAGGATTGAGTTAGGAGCCCTCCAGGCTAATCGTGATTGCCCTTATGGCAAAGAGCATATATAGTAGAGTCAATGGAACATAGCGGTACTCTTGATATACGTCCGATCGGTGCGCCGGAGTCTGCATACGCGGCATATACGCATGATGCATTAATTGACGCGTTTTACGAGAGCGAAGGCAGTCCAGAGATTGGCCGCGAGCTTTCGACGCGACTGTTTCAACACGCTGGCCTTACCGGCGACCCTGCTCAAGAGCCATTAATCGGCCGTGATGGCGCGCAGGTGCAGCACAATAACCAGCCACTTACCCTGGCCGACTATGTAAACTTTGCAGCAGACCACCATTTTGAAGCACTCGAACCAATCCTGGACTTCTTGATGACCAAACCGGGCGAGCATGAATACGAGACAACCCGTGCTATCATGCTGAGTCGTCTTAATATCGCGGGCCGTTAAATCCGCGCAAATGGGGCCAGGCGATGGAACCCGATCATAATCCCTTTCAGCAGCACGTCATAGAGGCAGTTCAGGATACGGCGGTCGTACCTGAAATGCCGCCCTCGCATATTGATGTTGACTTTGGCAAGGTGTCAGTCGAGGGACTTATAAAGGAATGTGACCACTTTGCTGAACTAGCCAAGCAAGATCCCGAAATGGCAAAGAATAAGGCAGAGCAAGCAATAGCTTTTAAACAAGAAGAGGCTGAGTTGCGCCAGCGTGGCCTCAGTGACGAAGATGTCAAAAAGCAGCAGTTCAAAAATATGCGTGCCCGGCACAAAGAAAGGCAAAAGCCAGATGAAAGCCAAAGATCGGCTCCTCAGACAGATGAAACAGTAGCAACTACTCCAGCGGTTACAACGGAGCGCGCAGCTGACAGGCAAGCAGAAGCGCCAAGGCCCGTTATGCATGAAGAACCAGTGGTAGTGCCAGAGGAACTTAGAATAGTCAGGCCCGAACAAGTGGAGCAACCGCGTATTCAGCCAAGTATCAAAGTACCAGACCATCCGCTTGTGGTGGAGAGGCCGGAAGTGCCGCCCCAGGAGTATGCGTTACCAATTTCATCTATAGAGGCCGATATTGTGCAGATATACGGGCGGCAAGAGGTAGCAGCCGAGGTGGCCACAGATGCAACATCCCGGCAGATGCCGGCTCCGGCCGAAACCGTCCCGGACAGCACTCCGCCTATAGCAATCAAAGAGCCAGAGGTTGCGGCGGTACCAGAGGTTGTAGCACGGCAGCCAAAAGAAGTAGATACAGAATATATGCCATATATGCCGGCCACAGAAGAGCAGGAGCAGCCAGATGTTTTGCCGGAAGGCTGGCAGGTGGAATCAGAAGAGTCCGCGGCAGAGACATTCATTGCTGACGAGGCTTGGATGGAGCCAGTTTTTTCGGCTGAAGAAGCCGAATTTCACCTGGAAGGCGAAGCCGCGGAGGACGGGTTGGCAGACCCGGCCTTATATGAACAGGCGGAAGTGGCAGAAGTAGAGATAACCGAAGAAAAGCTGGAAGATCTGCTACAAAAAATCGAGCCCCAGATAACCATATTGATTCAAGAGTTAGAAATCGCAGGTCCGGCCAAAATTACAGAAGAAGCCACCGACAGCAAAGAAACTGATACAGCCGATACATCCAACCCAGAGCTGGAAGAGTTCGTAGCGGAGGTAAAAGCTAAACCGGACAGGCCTCAGGATTTTGAGACCGCGAAAACTACAGCCAAAGACCAGGCGCTCGAAGTAACTTTTGCAACCGCAGCCCTATTGCTCGGCGAAAAGCCTGTAGATGAAATGCCAAAAGAGCTAACAGAAATTATCGAACAGACGGTTGCAAGTATTGCCGAGTGGCGTGAAGCTCTGGAAGGCGGGTCTGCTAAGGAGCTGCCAACCCGGGAAGTTTTGGTGCAGATTGCGGTGCTGGTCCACGAGTTGGGTTACGAAAATCCCTACGAAGCCATCCAGAAACTTATAGATGAACACGGGTTTATCAGACTGCTGGAGTGGATAGAACATCTCTCGGCTACATCAAGTCGGCGCGCCTTGCCGCTTGGCAGGGTGGTGCGGATCGACCTGAGGATGCTGGCGGGCATGGTGATCAGGATTATTCTCGGCACAACAAACGATTCTACCGAAGCGCTTGCAGCATAGAAATGTATCAAAATTACTTAGTGTATTGACAACACTAAGTAATTTTGATACATTTATGGCAGGAGAACTGCCGTGCATACACTATCTTCACCTATAGAATCAATTTACATCGCCCGTAATGAGCTGGATAAGCGTACTGATCCAGCATACGAAGTACTCCGGGATACGCTGGGAGCTTATTCAGTACGCGAAACTATTGAGCTCCAAAATGCTGACGCGATGGTAGTAATAGGTGGTGACGGAGCGTTTCTAGAAGCGGCACGGGCGCATGATTTTAGCCCCGTTCCTGTAACCGGTATTAGTACGGGCACACTTAACTACTATATGAGCACTACACCCGATGAAAGAAGTGTTAGCTATATGGTACGAAACTTAGCTGAGGGTGATTATCGGATTCATACTTTGCCACTACTTGAGCTTAGAAATATCGGTGGTGAAGTGCTACAGTTGGCCACCAACGATATTGTTTTTAGATCAAGGGAATTTCAGGCATTTAAGGCGGGTATTGAAATAAGCGGCGCCTCGTTTGAGCATTTTGTTGGTAGTGGGTTGGCATGTTCTACACCGCAAGGTTCTTCTGGTGAAGGGGTAGCAAACGGGGGTTCGTTTATACGCGAGGGTCTACCGGTATGGACAGTAATACCAGAGGCAAAGCATCCATCCAAAGAATACCATTCGCTAGTAGCGCCGCTCGTATTGGGCGGAGACGACGAAGTAACCATTGATATTAAAGAGGCCGAGTGGCGACCGTTTATCATCGGTGCCGACGGTAAATTAGTGGAAAATTATCAAGACAGCGAACATACGTTCAAGATAGGTCTAAGCAAAGACAAATCCATACATCGTATACGGCTCAATAACAACTCGTATTTAAAGGACATTTCACGAATCTTCCGTGGCATGCGTGGGGCATAATGATATGAACTGTAGCCAATTAGACTGCAAAACTACTATGATATAGTATTACCATGTCTGTTAAAATTTGTACGGTATGCAAAGAAGAAAAGGGCATAGATTGCTTTTATTTCAAGGATAAGCTCACTGGTAAATTGCATGCCCAATGTAAGAGTTGTTATGCCGAGAAGCGAAAGCTGTCAAAAGTGCAGCATTATCTAAAGTACAGAGAGGCTTATCGTGAAAGAGCTAGGTTACGGAAAGTTCGCATCAAATCTCTAAGACAGAAACAGCTTTATGACTTTCTTGAAGATAAATTTTGTAAGATATGTGGAAATAATGATATACGTGTTTTGGAATTCGATCACATTAATCCCGAGTCAAAGAAGTTCGGGATTGCCCGAGCCGTAAATGACGGGTATGCATGGGAACTTATACTTGAAGAAGTAAAGAAGTGTAGGATATTATGTGCTAACTGTCATAGAATAAGAACTGCTGAACAGTTTGGATGGCGAAAGTCGAAGGAATTGGTGCGTTGGCCGAGAAGTTAGGCACAGCTCTGCAAAAGCTGCTAGACGAGAGCGTTACTCGTACGCACCTCCAGTTGCTCCTTTGCAACTATGCTAAATTGCCGAGAGGATTCGGCAATTTGAGAGGAGAGGGCTTGGTCGGATTGCTAGAATTGCCGGGCAAATTCATTTTGTCGGCAGTTCAGCGGCACGACCATCACACCTCGACGAGCGAGAGTGGTGGAATGGTATACACGAGAGACTTAAAATCTCTTGCCTTTACCGGGCTTGTGGGTTCGAGTCCCACCTCTCGCACCAACTAAAAAAGGATTTATTATGGCTGAAGGTTTTCCTGTTCCAAGAAGTGAAAGAGATGACATTGCTCGGTTTGTAGATGAAATGCGTGCCCAAGAGCAGTATTTATTCGAGCATGCGGATGAGACATTGGCTATGCTTCATGCGGCAGAAAGGGCAGCCGATGTAGGTATGCCATCGGCTTCAGCTGCCCGGACTGGTGCGGCGATTGTAGAGATTGTTGGTGCCGACAGGGTAGAAGCCGAACACAGAAGATTACGAGGGCCAAATCCAAACAGGGTGAACCCAACAAAAAGAGCGGCAGTTGTCAGAGCTACGAGACGCCGCGGATAATCAGGTTTTTATCAGCAAAAATGCTACAATAAGAGTACTAACTAACACCTAGGAGAAACATAACATGCTGTGGTTGTTCATTATCGGTGGGATTGTCATTCTGCTGGTTATTGTTTTTGCGTCAATGTATAACGGGCTGCTCAAGCTTAATATCCGTGCCGACGAAGCTTGGAGCGATATCACCGTACAGATGAAGCGCCGGTTGGATCTGATTCCAAATCTGCTTGAGACGGTCAAGGGTTATGCCAAGCACGAAAAGGGCGTATTCGAAGAAGTCACCAAAGCCCGCGCAGCCATGCTCGATGCCAAGGGCCCAGCCGAATCCGGCAAGGCTGAAAACATGATGGAAAGTGCTCTGAAGAGCATTTTTGCCGTTGCCGAAGCTTACCCAGACCTCAAGGCAAACACAAACTTCCAGGATCTTCAGGCCGAGCTGGTTGATACCGAAGACAAAATCCAGGCTGCCCGCCGTTTTTATAACGGCGTGGTCCGTGACTTCAATACCAAGCGCAAAGTGTTCCCAACCAATATCTTTGCCGGCATGCTTGGCTTTAACAAAGACCGCGAATTCTTTGATGTAGAAGAAAGTGAACGTGATGCGGTAAACAAGCCAGTCGAAGTCAAGTTTTAATAGAGGTAAAGAGTGTATTCTGCGATTGCTGCCAATAAGCGCAAGACAGCGCTGATCATGCTGCTGTTTGTGGGACTGATCATGGGCTTGGCCTGGATTTACACCCAAATTTGGGGTGGCGGACCGAGTCTAATGATTGGCGTGCTCATCGGGGCGCTTATCTACACACTGATAAGCTACTATGCTTCGGCTAAACTGGCGCTGAGTATAAACCGCGCCCAGCAAATCCAAAAGCGTGATAACCCGCGGCTCTGGCGGACTGTTGAAAACCTGGCAATAACCAACGGTATGCCAATGCCTGCCGTATACATCATGAATGACCCGGGGCTGAATGCTTTTGCAACCGGCCGGGACCCCAGCCATGCAGCGGTTTGTGCAACAACTGGCTTATTGGATGCTATGACCGACAGTGAACTCGAGGGTGTGATGGCGCATGAGCTGGGGCATATCAAGAACTATGACATCCGCGTAAATATGATTGCCTTCGCCATGGTGGCGGTGATTGGCCTGCTGGCCGATATCTTGCTACGTATGAGTATCTTCCGTGACGACGAAGATACTGGTAGTTTGGGATTGGTGCTGGCAATCGCCGGAGCGATTCTGGCGCCACTGGCCGCTACGCTTATTCAGCTGGCAATCTCGCGCCAGCGCGAATACCTGGCCGATGCAACCGGAGCACTCACGACGCGCCATCCAGAAGGTCTGGCGAGCGCGCTCGAGAAAATTGGTCAGAGTGGCGGCAAGCTCAAGGGCCATCCAAACTCCAGCACGGCGCATATGTTTTTTGCTAACCCGCTGAGTGGCAAAAGCCTGGCAAACTTGTTTAGCACCCACCCACCTATTCAGGACCGGATTGCCCGCCTCAGAAAGAATGCGACAAAGGCATAACCCATGGTGAGGACACAAAAGAAAGCCGATCAAACCCCCGTCCAGCCAAGAGTGCGCAAGCTCAGCCGCAAAAACAAGAAGAAGGTGGTGCGCACCAGCTACAAGTTACCATCGAGCTTCACAATTCTGAGGCGAGCCTTGGCGCATATTTGGCATAACAAGAAGCTCTTTATTGGGATCCTGTTGATTTTTACCGCCCTGTATCTGCTGCTTGTGAAGGGCCTGGCGGTCAATTTCAGACTGGAAGACACGGGCGATGCAATTGAGGATGCGGTTGGCCAGGATGTAAACCCAACTCTTAAGGGCGCGGCACTCCTGGGGGCGCTGCTTGGGAGCCCGGGTAGTACTACCGGGGAGGCGGCCAGTGTGTACCAAGTACTCCTGCTTATCCTTGTCTCACTCCCCATTATCTGGGCCTTGCGGCAAACCTTTGATGGCCGGACGAAGATTTCGGTCAAAGAGGCCTACTATCACAGTATGGCGCCGTTTGTGCAATATATTTTTGTTGGGCTAGTGATCTTGGTACAGTGCCTGCCCGCAATTATTATGATATCTGTCTATAATATTGTGATTGCCCAACAAATTGCCACCAATGATTTTGAACATGCACTCTGGTTGATTGGGGCGCTGCTTGGCATTGGCGTATCTTTTTATTTTTTGAGCGCATCAATCTTTGCAAGTTACATAGTAACGCTGCCAAATATGCGCCCCATGGAGTCGCTAAGATCTGCCTTAAAGTTAGTTAAATTTCGGCGATGGATGATTTTGCGCAAAGTGTTGTTCCTGTTCTTCGTGATGCTGCTCTGTTACATACTGCTTTTCTTACCGCTGGTGTTACTGGTGCCGATAGCGGCGGAGATTTTATTCCTGTTTGTATCGGTCTTTTTGCTGCTTTTGGGGCATACGTATTTTTATACGCTGTATCGGGAGCTGCTGTAAATGACAGAGGCCAAAGCCGGGGAACGTGTAGAAAAACTACGCGAACTACTGAATCAATACAGCTACGAATACCATGTGCTGGACAAGCCGTCTGTTAACGATGCAGTGTATGATGGCTTGTTCCAGGAGCTTAAGGCCCTAGAAGCTGCCGATCCATCGCTGGTTGCACCAGATAGTCCGACCCAGCGGGTAGGCAATGCGTTGCTAGAGGGCTTTACCAAGGTCGAGCACTCTTCGCGTATGTTGAGCTTAAACGATGTGTTTAACCGCGAAGACGTCGAGGCGTGGGTCAAGCGGATGGACAAGCTTTTGCCGGGCCAGGTGCATGAATTTTCGGCGGAGGTAAAGATGGACGGGCTGGCCTGTGCACTGGTATATCAGGATGGCAAGCTAGTCCAGGCGGTGACCCGCGGCGACGGTTTGGTAGGTGAGGATGTGACTCTGAATGTCCGCACCTTGCCATCGGTGCCGCTGAGTTTGCGTATAGCACCCGGGCTGGAGCATTTCTTACAAGGCCGTACTGAAGTGCGCGGCGAAATCATTATGCTCAAACAAGATTTCGAGAACCTCAACCGGCAACGCGAAATAGATGGACTGCCAAAATTTATGAACCCGCGTAACTTGTCTGCCGGCACGATCCGCCAGTTGGACCCCAAGCTTGTGGCGGCGCGGCCGCTGCAATTCCGTGGCTGGGACTTGCTGCGGGATAACCCGGACGAGGTGCCGACCTATGCGTTTGCCTACGAAACATTGCGGAATCTAGGTATCATCGTCAACAAACAGACGGCGGTATTTACATCTTTGAATGATGTGATGGCTTTTGTCGATAAGTGGGAACATGACCGGCACGGGCTGCCATTTAATACTGACGGATTGGTCATCAAGATTAACGACCGGGCGCTCTACCGGCAGCTTGGCGTAGTGGGCAAAAATCCACGGGCAGCAGTGGCGTACAAGTACCCGGCCGAGCAGGCAACCACGGTTGTAAAGGATATTGTCATTAGTATTGGCCGCACCGGTGCAGCTACGCCCGTGGCTGTATTTGATCCAGTTGTTGTAGCAGGCACAACAGTTCAGCACGCTAGTCTGCATAATGCTGATGAAATCAAGCGCAAAGACATCCGTATTGGCGATACGGTGGTGATTTATAAAGCCGGTGATATTATTCCGCAGGTTGAATCGGTAGTTAAGGAGCTTCGGCCAAAAGACGCCAAGACTTTCCTGTACGAAAAAGAGCTCCACCGCCAATATCCAGAGCTTGAGTTTGAACGGCCGGAAGGCGAGGTAGTTTACCGGGTAAAAGGCGCAACCGGCCCGCTATTACTGAAGCGCGCGCTGGAGCATTTTGCCAGCAAAGGCGCGCTCGACATTGATACGCTGGGCGAAAAGAACGTTGTAGCATTGGTTGACGCGGGTCTGGTCAAAGATCTAGTTGATATTTACACATTAACCAAGGATGATCTGCTCAAACTTGAGAGGTTTGCTGATATCTCGGCCCAAAAGCTGGTTGATGCTATTGCCGACAAAAAGCACCCGCCGCTTAGCCGTTTTATTTTTGGCTTGGGTATCCGCCATGTCGGCTCCCAGACTGCCGTTGATCTGGCCAATCATTTCAAGAACCTGGATAATCTGGGTCACGCAACCTACGAGGAATTAAAGGGCGTGAATGGCATTGGCCTGATCGTAGCCGACTCGATACTCGGCTGGTTCGTGGATGATGACAATCAAGCGTTGCTGGCTAAATTCCGTCAGCATGGGGTGTGGCCGGAAGAGGTTAAACACGTTGGTGGACCCCTGAGCGGTAAGAGTTTTGTGATCACCGGTACACTGGAATCAATGGGCCGTGACATTGCGGCCGAGCGCATTCGTGCCCTTGGCGGTACTTTCCAATCAGCGGTAGCTAACGGCACGACTTATCTGGTAATGGGCGCTAAGGCTGGCCAAAGCAAAGCGGATAAAGCCCGTAAGCTCGGCACAGAAGTCATAGACGAGCAAAAATTACTCGAACTTATTGGCTAATATACGTTACAATACATACAAACGAGAGGGAAAAACCGGATAACCAATGATTGACCTGATTAATCCTGTTGCCAAGGAGGCGTTGAGCCAGAGCCTGGATAAATACTTCACCAAGTGGGACGAGTACGTCGCGCGGATGGGGCTGTTCGCCATTGCTGACAAAATGCGGCCGGTGGCGGTGGGCTGGAAAGTCGGCAGTAGGGCCGAATACCGCCGGGTAATGAGCGTGCTTGATAATTATGCCGCTCAGATTCATAGCGTAACAGTGGGTAAGCGGAAGTTCGCAACCGTGGTATTAAACGAGCCATTGGCACGCGGGATTACGGTTATAAAAGTCATTGAGCGGCGCGAAGGTTCGCGTGATGTAGTCGGACTTGACCACGTTGATTTTTATCTGCCGATGATCGAAGGTATTGCCGAAATGCTAGAGCGCGGCGAAGCCAACTGGCGCCGCCAAGGAAATGATACCTACAAACGCTTGAGTGTCCGCTTTGGTCCTGAGTCATTATATGAAGCTAAGATTATTGACCACACCGTACTAAACATTGCTGCCGACGAGCTTAACTACGCCAGCCAAAAAATCCTCAACCCATCATCACGGCTCAAAAAACCTTCAATGGAGTAAATATGAGAGATAACGATTTCGCAACTCTACTTGGTGATGATTACAAAATCCTTCACTTTGCTTATCCGCACCATGATGAATTCCAGCAGAAAGTCGCGAGTACTCTCGCAGAGCATATCAAAGAAGATGGCATTAGGGTCATTGAAGGTGGCGCTGGCTCAGGTGTTACTACAAGTTTTTTGGCTCAGGCATGCCCGAATGCGCAAATTGTAGCTGTTGATAGTTCTCAAAAAATGCTCGATCAAGCCCAGCAGGCCTTGAGCAGATATTTAAATAAAGTGGAAATTATCTTAAGCGATTTGCTTGAGTATCTGCAGACCCAAGAAGAAAATTCCGCAGATGGCTTCGTTGCAGTATGGACAATTCATAACCTGCCACCCGATTATCGCGAGAAGCTTTTTGTAGAAGTAGCAAGAGTGCT
>CAZJWS010000004.1:15330-18333 GCA_964549985.1 uncultured Candidatus Saccharibacteria bacterium
AAGAATAACACCGTCTGGGAGCCATCTGGAATCCAGGCGGTGTTTTTGTATCAGGGGATAAGTACACGGTTTCAGACTTAAGCCTGCATGAAGCACAGCTTCAGGCGCAGCTTAAAAGGTTTGAGGAGTTTGGCACAATTGCCAACAAGCAAGTTGCGGACGCTTGGATAGAGCACAATCTGGCCGATGAAGATATCAAAATATCCGAGTCCGAGCAGTTAAAAATACTCAAAGACCTTGGTTTCAGTGCGGCTGATGTTGTATACCGTCAAGATATGGAAGCAGTTATTTTAGGTATTAAATAAAGAAAAACCTCCACTTTTCAGTGAAGATCTCTCTTTGGTGGAGCTACAGGGACTCGAACCCTGGACCTCTTCCATGCCATGGAAGCGCTCTAGCCAACTGAGCTACAGCCCCGCGTCGCTGTGTGATGCTTGGATAATCACACTGCCGACAAAATAAATTTGCTCGGCACTGTTGATTATCCCAGCAAGCCAGCTCCTTTCAAATTCGTGAATCCTCTCACGAATTTGGTCAAGACTGAAGTGATTTTAACAGATATGAGATGAAAAATAAAGCCCGCTAAGGTACAATGAATCCTATGCACGATATGGGCGATGAAGACCGTAAACAAATCTTGGGCAAGGTTTTGATGGACGAGCTAAAGGCCATTCGTGAATATCTGGAAAATATCCCGGCTATCAAAAGCGATGTGCAAGAGCTCAAAGTTGACGTTGAGGAACTAAAATCTGATGTAAAAGTCATCAAGGCCGCAGTAACTGACCAATCGAAACAACTCGCCAATCACGAAACCCGCATTACTGTCTTAGAAAACGCAGCCTAAACAAGCCGGCTCCCTGTTATACTTAAGGTTAATGAAAAAGACATTTAAGAAACTTGTTGTTGCCATTTTGGCGCGCCAAGTTGTGCGCTTACGCAAAAAACACCAGTTTGAGATAGTTGGCGTAGTGGGCGGTATTGGCAAGACAAGCACGAAGCTGGCTATAGCTCAAGTACTGAGTAAGTCGCTCAAAGTGCGCTATCAGGAGGGTAATTATAACGATATTGTCAGCGTACCTTTAGTCTTCTTTGGCGAGGATATGCCACCGCTTACCAACCCGCTGGCCTGGCTACGTATTTTAATACGTAATTCCAAGCAAATCCGCGGGCCGTATCCATACGATATAGTTGTGGTGGAGCTTGGCACGGATGGCCCGGGACAGATCGCCGCGTTTCAAAGGTACCTTCACCTGGATATTGCCGTAGTGACGGCGATTGTGCCCGAGCACATGGAGTATTTTGCCGATTTGCAAGCGGTGGCCACCGAAGAATTGTCCGTGGTCAGTTTTGCCAACAGGGTGATTTACAATGCCGACCTGGTTGCTGAGGAGTTTCGCGCCGTCCTCCCGGAGGGTGCGGTGTCGTATTCGCTCAATCAAAACACCGCCGATTATTATCTGGCTAACGTATTTCATTCGGCTGGCGGGTTTGAGAGTGATGTTAAGCATGCGGGCGAAATCCTAGTGCACTTTTCCCAGGAAGTTGTATCCGAAACGCAGTTGTATTCATCTCTAGCAGCAGTAATTGTTGGGCATGAGCTGGCGCTTAAACCCACCCAAATTATTGAGGGACTCTCAGTAGTCCGGCCAGTCAGCGGCCGTCTTAGGCGTTTGCGCGGCATCAACGACAGCCTGATCATTGACGATACCTATAATGCAAGCCCCGAAGCCGTCAAAGCTGGCCTGCAAACACTGTATGGGCTCGAAGCACCGCAGCGCATTGCAATCCTGGGTGCTATGAATGAACTTGGGGCTATGAGTGCTGAAGCGCATAAGCAAATCGGTGCGTTATGCGACCCGCTAAAACTGCACCTGGTGATCACTATCGGGCCTGATGCAAATGCGCATCTGGCGCCAGCCGCCGAGGCCAAGGGCTGTTTTGTCAAAAAGTTTGACTCGCCTTACGAAGCAGGTGAGTACTTGCAGGGTAAAGTAGAATCCAAGGCAGTGATATTTGCGAAAGGATCGCAAAATGGTGTGTTTGCGGAAGAAGCGGTAAAGCTGTTGCTAGCCGACCCCGAAGACGCTCATAAACTTGTCCGCCAATCTAACTATTGGCTCAAGCTGAAGCAAAAGCAGTTCAAGCTTAGCAAGGTACAATAGGTCTTATGACACAAATAGTTGTTGAGGATACGCTGGTTTCATACAAACAGACGGGCCAGGGCCCGTTGCTGTTGTGCGTGCACGGTTGGAATCACAGCATCAGTTCATACGACCAATTGACCGAAGTATTGCAGGGCCGCTATGAACTACTTGTGCTTGATCTGCCGAATTTTGGGAACAGCCAGTCGAATGACAAAATTATAACAATTGATGATTATGCGCGCTTCCTGGCTGCCTTTGTCAAGAAACTGAACATCCAGAAATACACGGCGATTGGCCATTCGATGGGCGGGCAAATCCTCATTCGAGCCACAGGTACTGGAGTGCTCAAGCCCGAAAAACTAGTGCTCATTGCCGCCGCTGGTGTGCGTGACCAGCATAAGCAGGCCAAGGCAGTTCTGAGGATTGCCAGCAAAATAGTTAGCAAATTTACACCTAGCGGATTCAAAAAACGCTTTTACAAACTTATCGGCTCTGACTACGACCAGAACCTCTCGCCGGTACTCAAAAAGGTCATCGACAGCGTACTCCAGACCGATGTTGTGGCTGATGCCGGCCGGGTAGCGGTCCCGACGCTGCTGGTCTACGGTACGGCCGATAAGCAGACCCCGCCGGCAATAGGAGAACGGTTTCATGCGGCCATCAAGGGTTCGGAACTGAATATGCTGGACGGTGCTGATCACTGGCTGCATCAGAATCGTACAAAAGAGGTCGCCAAGTGTGTCGAGGATTTTCTAGGTGCACAAGCTTAGATTTTATGTGAGTTGCTATGCACCAAAAGCGCCTTATGTGCTGGTCTATATGCTGCAGCAGGTGGAGTATACGCCAGCTTATTTTCGGG
>CAZJWS010000004.1:18343-19611 GCA_964549985.1 uncultured Candidatus Saccharibacteria bacterium
GGAGTGGATCGGCCGGGGGCCAAATGTGCTGCGGGTTATGAAGCGGCAGCGGTTGGTGCTTACTAAAAAGGCGTTGCTGCTGCTCATAGCCAGTTACGGTGTGTGGCTAATAGGGCTTGTTTCGGCGGTTTTGTTGCTCATAAACAACCAAATACTCTCTGGTGTTCTGCTGTTGGTGTTTTTGCCGGCAATCTTGGTTTCGGCCCTTAGTATCATCTGCCTGTTTGGCTACGTGTTTTTGCAGGCTGCGTGCCAAAAGCTTTTTCGAGAAGCCACCACCACAATGGAGCAGCACCAGGGTGTAAAAGTTGCGGTACTCGGCAGCTATGGCAAAACCACCATGAAGGAGGTGTTGGCTACGGTCCTGGGTGAAGCAAAAAACGTTGCGGTTACGCCGGGCAATAAGAACGTGGCCGTCAGCCATGCCCGCTGGATACAAAACCACCTCACCGGCCAGGAAGATATCGTGCTGTTTGAATACGGCGAGTTTCGTCCTGGCGACATTAAGCAGTTGGCCAGTATTACCAAACCAGATATGGCAGTTATCTGCGGTGTGGCGCCGAATCATCTGGAAAACTTCCCGTTCTATGACGATTTGAAAGCTGAACTTAGGAGCATTCAGTTTTTTGTTAAACCCGAGCAGTTGTTTGCTGATGCTGCAACCGGCAGTGCCTTGGATCTGACTGACAAAGAATACATGAGCTATGACAGCCACAACGTGCTGGGCTGGAAGATTGAAGGGGCAAAAACCGATCTGGACGGCACCAAGTTCAAGTTACTCAAAGGCAAGAAGGTACTGAGGCTGCACAGTGGTTTGGTAGGCGAACATTTGGTGTTGCCGCTGGCTTTTGCGGCGGCGCTGGCCGAATCGCTTGGTATGAAAGATGAGGATATCGAGCGCGGTATCGCCAAGACTAAGCCGTTCGAGCACCGTATGCAGCCCTATCGGTTGGGCGGCGCCTGGGTCATAGACGATACTTACAACGGCAATATCGATGGTATGCGTGCCGGTTTGAGGCTGCTTACATTACTTGAGGCCAAGCGCAAAATTTACGTAACGCCCGGGCTTGTTGAGCAAGGTGTTGTAACTGAACAGGTCCATGCAGAGCTGGGTAGATCAATAGCCAAGGCCGCCCCGGACCAAGTTGTACTAATGCAAAACAGTGTTCAGCCGCTTATCACAGCCTCGCTAGAAGCTGAGGGTTACAAGGGTGAGCTTAAAATCATTGATGATCCACTCAGTTATTATAAAAACCTGCAGTATGAAA
>CAZJWS010000004.1:19626-19867 GCA_964549985.1 uncultured Candidatus Saccharibacteria bacterium
TGGACAGATAACTACAATTAACTAGCCACAATTGTATATTGTAATTGCTATTTTGTGAGCGTATAGTTTTAAGCATGAAAACAATCGCAGTGATTTTTGGCGGTCGTTCTACCGAACACGATGTTTCGATCGTCACCGCTATCGCCAGTGTTATTAAGCCGCTTCAGGCAACCAAGCAGTACGACATAGAGCCGGTCTATATTGCCAAAGATGGTGCCTGGTTTTGGGGTAAAAAACTTGC
>CAZJWS010000005.1:0-7815 GCA_964549985.1 uncultured Candidatus Saccharibacteria bacterium
GATTACGGCCGCGATTTTATTACCCACAAACTGATCCTGGAGCCAACCATTGGCACTTTTATGCCGCTGTATGCCGGCTCGGTCACCAAAGATCGTGCCGCCGAACTTGTGAAACTGCTTAAAGATCATCGGACCTATTGGCTGCACCATCCGGTACCTTCCGTGCCATTGAACTCGGAATTTTTTGATGCCGATCGCTACTGGCAAGGCCCGGCTTGGGTGAACACCAACTGGCTCATTATTGATGGCCTGATTCGCTACGGATTCAAAGAAGAGGCGGCCGAATTACGCAAGCGCACCCTGGAGATGGTGGATCAGGCCGGGCCATACGAGTATTTCTCGGCCATCGATGGCCAAGGCCTAGGCGCTGCCAACTTTGCCTGGACGGCTGCACTCGCCATTGATTTGGATAGATTGCAAAACTAGCCCATTGTTGGCGTATATTTGTGATTGAAATCAATAACCGGCAACTGGCAGGCGGCCGCCACAACACGCCGGCCATCTTCATACAGATCATGTTCTTCAACCGCTTCGCAGACTGCGGCTGCAACTACGGGCTCAACACCATAGGTAATCATGGTCTCGTAGTCCAATAAGGCATCGTCGCCGTAGCGTACATAGACATCCTCGGCATAAGGGTCAGGATCTGCAGATGCAAACAAGTTTTCGATTCCCATAGTTAAGTTTAGAATTTACTCATCACTCTGCGGCTTGTCAAGCAGTAGCGGTTCTAACACCGAGTCGCCGCCGGCAATTTTGATGACATCTTTGTCTATGCGGCCTAATTCTTTGCTGGCGTTGTTATAGTGCCCAACAGTAGCC
This sequence comes from uncultured Candidatus Saccharibacteria bacterium, assembly GCA_964549985.1. Classification (GTDB taxonomy): domain Bacteria; phylum Patescibacteriota; class Saccharimonadia; order Saccharimonadales; family JACDBH01; genus CAZJWS01. Next base: position 823 of record CAZJWS010000005.1, read on the forward strand.
CCTAAAGATACACCGATTTTTTTGAAATAACCGTCGTAACCGATCAGGTGTTTTTGCAGTTGTTCGACGTTTTTGCGGATAACTTCGGTGTCTTTTTGGATCTCCAGGCTGCGCATACCTTGCACGATTACCTGCAGCATGGCGCTGAGGGTACTTGGACCGACAATAGTCACGTGCTTATCAGCGGCGGCATATTGCATAAGGTCACGGCCATTGACGCCGCCAGCCCCAACCTTATTGGCCAGCAGGTCATAATAAATTGCTTCAGATGGAATAAACATTAAAGCTTGGTCCAGCGTGCCTTTTTTGGGCTGGATGTATTTGGCGGTTTCGTCGATGCGTTTCTTGAGGTCTTCTTTGAACTGTTTTTCCAGGATTAAACGGGCGTCGCCTTTGAGTTCCAGCAGACGGTTGTAGTTTTCCAAACTGAATTTGCTGTCGATAGGCAGTAACTTACCATCAAGCTTGACGACGGCGTCCACTATCATACCCTCGCCAAATTTGTACTGCAGCTCGTAGCCGCTGGGTGGCAGAAAGTTTTGCAGGATTTGGTCCAGATAGAATTCGCCCAACACACCGCGTTGCTTGGGGTTTTGGAGCACGTTTTGCAGTTGCTTGAGCTCGTCAGCTACATCCACCACACGCTTGTTAGTGTCATCCAGTTTGGTCAAGCGCTCGGTGACATCTTTGATCAACTTAGCACTGGCTTCAAGTTGCTTGCTCATGCTTTCCTGGTTTTTGTCCAGCCGCTCGGTCAGGTGGCCCTGCAGGCCTTCACGCAGCGCCAGCATTTGCTCGTTGATGGTCACCAAATCTTGCTTGAGCATCAGATTTGATTCCTTATCTTCAGCAGGTTTTTGGGACGATTTAAAAATCAGCACCAGCAATACCAAGCATATAACCCCTAAAACGATAACCGCAATAATCATAACCCTATTCTACCACTAGCGCTGATTCTGTAGCGGATTTCTGCCAAGCCCGTACCGCAAAAATGAGACCTGCAGAGAACATTAACGTAATCAACAGGCTTGCGTGAGAAACTCCAAACTTATCAATCAGCACGCCAAATAACACATACATAGGAATAGAGACTAAGTGCGATACCGTGCTGAACACCGATGTAGCACCAGCACGCAGCCGGGATGGCAAACGGTCTTGCTGCAGCACCTTGAGCACCAACTCGGCACTTAAGATTGCAAACATTACCAGAGTAACACCGACGGCAGCCACATAGGCATGCGGTACCATAAGTAGTCCGGTCAGGGTAATAGCCAGACTAATACAAACAACCAGTAACCGGAAGCGGTTCATAACAATACGCGGAATTGCCCACCCGCGAATGATCAGACCTACAAAAATAGATGCGTTGAATACGCCGAACAAAACTACTGGCAAACTCAAATTGATATACCACAGCTGGTTGAACTCCCACAGTAAACGGATAGCTCCACCCATGGCAGCGGTAACTAAGAACAGGCTTTTGAGTACATCTGAATGCCGTACCGCAGCAAATGTTTGACGGGTATGAGCCACTAGTCTTGCGTGATCGTCTACTGCCCTATGAATCCGAGGCTCTTTAAATACCGCTATGGCAGCGATCCCGAGAATAATGCTCGGCATAGTCCAAATGAATGGCGCATGTACACCCCATCGCCCAGCAATCAGTCCACCCAATAATGACCCGGCTAATAACGCCCCGCCTTCAAGCTGTCCAAAATGAGCATATACTTTTTCGAAATTTTTTGCATGCCCCTGCTCCTCAAGCAACAAATCATACACAATGGCCTCAAAAAGTCCGGAATACATTGCAAAGAATATGCCCCACACTGCTGCATACAATACATAGTGCCAAGGCTGGCTGGCAAAGATACCAATAGCCGTGCTTATACCAAGCAAAACTTGAGCGATCAGTAGTACCCCTTTGCGGCTCCAACGATCAGCCATAATACCGGATGGTATCTCTGAGATGATCGTCACCGCTGCCATGATGCCTACCGCCACTGCAATCGCAGTAGCCGACATACCCAGTGAGGTTGCCAACAATTTATCTACTACATAATACAGAATAAAACCTTGAGAAAACAGAGCTGCATACAGCGGCAGCATACGCCGAACAAGCGCCCTAGTCATGAACGTCAGTATAGCAGATTAATAGCCGTGCTCACTCTGGCCTTCGTACTCTTCCGCGTGATCGTACTCTTCATCAAGTTTTTGTTCTTGTATGCACTTTGCTTCATCTAGTGTCATGCCAATTATGAGGCCAGGGTGCTCTTCTTGGCTTTCTTTTTTCAAGGCCGTGTCTTCGGCAGCTGCCTCACAGGCCGGAGACAAGTGCGTATGCTCATCCTCATGATCATGCCCGGCATCTATGTATTTATGTGCAATATTGATGCTCAGACTCACAACTACCACACCAATCAGCAGCAGGATTGGCTGCCAATCCAGCAGACGTCTTTTGTTTTTGGAGGCATGTTCGTGAATTGACGGGATGATGTCACTAAGGGCAATGTAGAGGAGGAAGCCGGCACTTAGCCCAAGCAAGAAATCGACCGGCAGAGTACTGCTGCTGCCAATCCAATAGGTCAGCGCTGCAGCTACTACGGTAGCTAATGCACTGACTACATTCACTAGCAGTACATTTCGTCGGCGCATCCCCTTGCTCAAAAGCAGGCCAAAATCACCGATTTCCTGAGGAATTTCGTGAGCAGCCACCGCCAAGGTCGTTACAAGACCTGTTGCAGGACTTACCAAAAAAGCTGCCGCAATCGCCACGCCGTCAAGCGCGTTATGCATGGTGTCGCCAATAACAATCAGCGGTGTTGTGGCGGATTCGTCTTCATCATCGTGATGATGGTGGAACCAGCGCAAAAACCTTTCCGCAATGAAGAATATGAGAATGCCAGCCAGTGCCGCCATGAGAACCGTGTCTGCGCTACCTTGCTCCAGCCCATCTTTGAGCAAATCCATAAACACCGCGGCCAGTAAGGCGCCTGCGGCAAACGGTGTTGCATACTTTGCCACCGCCTCCGCGATGCTTTTTTTACTTAGTAATAATGCACCACCTATTAGTGAGAAAATACCGCCAATCAAGGATAGGCCTATAAGCTGCAAGTATTCATTCATGTTCAATCTTTCAGTTTTAACTCTTACTTGAATATATCGCTTTGTTAATTATTTCTGCAAATTTGTCGCAATTTGTTATGATATTGCTACAATGCTTGAGCAGTTACAGATAGAATTAAAAAATGCAGGCTATAGCCTCACCAGGCCGCGCCTGACTGTTTTTAGTGCCCTGCAAGGCACAAAACCAAAGACTATGCATGAACTTATCCAGAGTCTGGACGGTGTCATTGACCGTGCGAGTGTCTACCGTACCGTTGGCCTCTATGAAGAACTCGGGATTGTGAACCGTATCCAGCATGGCTGGAAATACCGTGTTGAGCTGTCTGATGCTTTCACACCGCATCATCATCACCTGACTTGCCAGAACTGTCAGCGCGTAGTGAGTTTTGACGAGCCGGAAGGGTTCGAACGGTTAGTGAACGCCATCGCCAGCAGCAACAATTTTGTGCCCAAAACACATAACCTGGAGATCTACGGCCTCTGCCCCGACTGCCGGGTCAGAGTGCAGCCTTGAGGGTACTGCGCGCTTGCTCCATAGACTGTTGGAAGGTCTGCATTGCAGCTTTAAAGGCGGCATCGCGTTCTAGGATCAGTTCTTTGATTTTGGCAGTAGTATCCTGCCGTGTACGACGGTATTCGTTGTAATCAAGCCGCGCCTGCTTGAGACTTGAGATAAAAGCCTCCCTTGAGCCCTCGCTAGCTGCGCGGCTTCTGCGGCAGTACTGGCCAGCTTCTACAAAGGCTTGATCTACAGTTGACTCCAGATTACCGATGCGGCTGTCGACGGTACCCTGATAGTTGTTCTGCAATCCATCTACCGATTGGCGAAAGTCAGACCGCGCCGCGTCGAAAGCGGCCCGGCGAGTTGCCACCGCCTGTTCAACGACCTGCTTGTAGGCCGCAATCGCTGCTTTTTGCTCATCACTCCTGGCTTTATCCAGCATACGGCCCTGGGCCTCGGCCCGGGTTTTGTCCGCTCCGTCTCGAACGGCTGCTATCTCGCTATCCGCTGCGCTGCGCTGGGTCGTACGATTATTCTTTTGTTCGTCTTCGGCAGTTTTGAGTTTGGCCTTTTGCTCACTCAACTTAGCGGTAATTTCCTGTTTGCGGCTATCAAGCATGCCGCAAAGCAGTACGGCACGATCGGCGTTACTAGTTTGGGCACGTGCCTGCAGAGGCACCAGCACCACAAGTAAAACGGCCATCACTATTAGAACCACACTGCTTAGGAGAAGGCTAGAATGAATTTTCATCAAAGATTCCTCCTACCGTATCTGCGGCGCCTTCAGCGGCAGTGTTTTGCGCCGATTCGATTTCATCTGCTTTGGACTCGGCTGCCAGCTCATCCTGCATGGACTGTTCGGCAAGCGCGTCGATTTCGTCAACGGTTCCAGGCTCATATGTCTGACTCTTGGTTGCAGCTGTCGGAACGGTCTTGCCAGGCGCATTGCCAACCCGTATAGCCCAGATACCAAAAGCAAATAGCCCGGCCACGGCACAAATCAACACATATTCGAGTGCGGACCGCCGGTGCTCGCGCTTTGGCAACTGAAGCTTCATATCTTTCCCCTTTTGTTTAATTGTAACAAACTTCAGTTAGATTAAGCAGTAACACTTTGCTGTGGAAAAACATAAATTGTAATTTGTCTTACAGAACGGCAGTGGCATAAGGCGCATATTGGAGGGGCAAGATTCCACAGCGGGCTTGCAGTACGTTATAAGTGTGAACTTTGTGGGAGGAATTGTATGAAGCTCGTTACCTTGCGTAGCAAGATCAAACAAAACCAAACACAGACAAACAGCTTTAAGACCAAGACAATTCAGACGCACAGCTGGCTTAGGAGGGCTCGCGTAATTGCGCGCAAACCGGCAGTGATTGTCTTTGCAGTTGGATGTTTTGCAGCCAGCACCGTAGTCGCGGCTGCTGCAACCGGACCAAATGCATTGGCAGGATTGTGGGGTATTGCAGCTGATAGTGCGAATTCGGAATCCGGCATCTCAAACCAACAGGATTCCGGTTCGCAACACACGCCGGGCAGTGAGGAGGCTGCCGGAAATACTGAGCCCTCAGAACAAACAGAACCAGCTTCAACAAACGAATCTGCCAAGACGGGTAACGGTGAGTCTTCGCATAGTTCATCTATATCTATAGAGAGCTCGACCACCACAACCGTCAACGGTCAGACTTCAACCTCTGCGCCAGAGGTATATATTAACGGCCAACAAGTCGAGATACCAAAGAGCGGGCGTATTAACGAGAATTACCGCGACGATAGCAATCGTACGCGTATTCGAGCACGAATCAACTCCGAAAATACTTCTATCAATATCTCGACTAAAAGTTCGGTAGAAACGGAGGATGACTGATTGACAAGTCCCACCTCCACGTCTTCCGATCAAAGCTAATAAAATTCGTGGTTGGTTTTGATCGGACGAAGTGTCCGAGGTAACTAAACTAATAACAATAAGGAGGGTAGCTTATGAAAAAGTTACTTGGTTTGTTTGTGGCTGTTCTAGTAAGCGTGGGGCTTACTGGCGGCTTGGTAGCGGCCAATTCGGGCTCGTTGGATACAACAGGACCGGATTCGGACAACACAATTGAGTTCGCCAATGAGTCGGAGGTGGACGTAGACAACTACACCCGCGTAAACGCCGAGGTACGTACTGATCAGGATGCCGACAGCGGCGACGCCTTGGTCAAGCACAACACCACGGGCGGCGATGCCGAATCCGGCGATGCCAGCAACGAGAGCGAGGTCTCCGCAGATCTTTCTATCGATAACAGCAGCGCCAACAGTGCCGCACTGGCCTGCGCCTGCGCAAATGGCAGCGGTGACGATGCCAGCATCGAGAACACCGGCCCTAAGTCAAGCAACCACATCACCTTTAACAACAGCAGCTCCGTGACTGTAAAGAACGACACTCAGGTCAACTTCAAGAATAATGTTGACCAGGACGCAGACAGCGGTAACGCTACGGTATGGGGTAACACAACTGGTGGGAATGCTACAAGCGGCAGTGCTTCTAACTCAAGCAGCACAACTTTCAGCTTGTCAGTGACCAACTAGTATTTAACAACTTGCTAATACTCTTCCGCGGAACTGCCCTGGACCCCACGATATCCAGATGGCCATCCGCCGGAAGAGACCATTGGCAAACTCTGGCAAGAGTGTATACCGCTTGGACGCTACCAAACAAAGCAGCCCGGTATCACTCTTGCCAAGTGGGCAGGATAATTTATTACTACATAACACTGTAATACTTAGGAGGTAGTCACCGTGAAGCGCACAAGGAGGAGCCTGAGCAAGGCGTTTATCATCTACTTTGCAATTGCTCTGCAAATTTTCATCCCCTCAGCGCCAGTTTTCGTGGTGTATGCCGAGGAATCGGCCCCTCCAGTTGAGACACCTTGTGTTGCACCCGAAGGAACTGTGCGCCCAACTGGGTCTGCGTCCGTTACTTACAAATGGAACTGCGATTCTAATCTGTGGGAAAATGCCTACTACACCTGGAATCCGAATACCCGCATCACAACCCCAAAGTACACACCGGAGCATACTTTGAATGAAGCTACTGGCATGTGGGAAATACGGGAGTGGGTCTATTTGCCACCAAGCGGCAAGTACGAGCTGCGCGTCACCAGTACTTATGCGCCTGCTCCTCCGCCAAGCACCAGTCCGGCACCCTCCTCTCCAACAACCGGCAGTGCCATAGGCAATACTGGTCCAAATAGCGACAACATAATCGATAACGCAAACGGTACTATCAATACTACCGGTCCAGGCAGTAGTAACACTATTCAGGGCAATAATAATCCAACCAGCGTAGGCAACATAAGCACCACCGGTCCCGGCAGCATCGACCCCGACA
>CAZJWS010000005.1:7825-15065 GCA_964549985.1 uncultured Candidatus Saccharibacteria bacterium
CAATGTAGATTCCTCCGCAGTCAGCGGCGATGCTTCGGTATTGCAGAATACAACTGGCGGCAATGCCACAACTGGGGATGCAACTGCTATGGCCAGTATCATTAACATGGTCCAGTCAACTCTTGGGGCACAGGGCATTATACCTAACCTCTACACCGCTAACATCCAAGGTGATTATTACGGTGATATCATGATCAATCCCGGACTGCTTACCGCCTCCAACAGTAACTGCGGTTGTAACGGCGACCTGACTGTTAACGCATCGGTAGATGCGGCAATCACCAATAATGTGAATCTACTGGCACGCAGCGGCGATGCTGCCGTAGCCGACAACACGCGTGCAGGAGATGCGAGCAGCGGTGATGCTGCCGCCATTGCAAATATTGTGAATATGATCAACAGCTCTATCGTAGCCGGCCAATCTTTCCTGGGCGTACTTAATATACACGGCAACTTTGAAGGCGATGTCTTGCTGCCCGAAGATGTTATCGACAGCTTGATTGCGGCCAATGTACCCACTGCACAAATTGAATGCGGCTGCGGTGATATTCTGGCCAATCTAAACGACACACAAAACATCAACAACAACATCACTGCCACTGCACAGAGCGGTCATGCGACCGTTGCAAACAATACCCATGGGGGTAGTGCTTCCAGTGGAAGCGCCGACACTAGCGTAACCGTCTTTAACGTCACCGGACGCAATGTGATTGGTCAGAATGCGCTACTTGTTTTTGTCAACGTACTGGGTAAGTGGGTCGGGTTTATTACCAACGCACCTGCTGGCGCCACCGCTGCCGCGCTCGGTGGCGGTATTACCGAAAACACCCTGGCTACCGGCGGTGATGCCGAATACAATATCGATACCAATGCTACTATCAATAACAACATTAACGTTACAGCCCAAACAGGTAATGCAGAGGTTCGCAACAATACCTATGGTGGCGATGCTACCAGCGGCAATGCCAAAGCAAGCGCCAATGTTTCCAATATTACCAACAGCAACTTTGGCTTAAGCGGCTGGCTTGGGCTGCTGTTCATCAATGTACTTGGTAACTGGTTTGGTAGTTTCGGCACTAACACCGCATACGGTAACTTGCCACCCGTCCCTACAAGTTCCGGCACCACACCGACACCAGCAGTGATGAGTACATCCGGCGGTAGTGGAGCAGCTTCAGGCCAACGTGCTGCCGCAACCACCGCTGGCTACAAACAACCTCCGCCCAGTGTGCGCGTATTTCAAGCCACCGTTGAAAGCGATAACGACGGCAAAGTAGTCCTGGCTAGTGTCAGTGAAGCTTCGCCTCCAAGCAGTACGAGTACACTCGTAGTCGCTCCTACCCGTATACCCGCCCGCGACTTACTCATTGGCTGGTCGCTGGTAGCAGTTGGCTGCTGCACCATTGCTTACTTTTACCGCAAGCGGCTTGGCGGTGTTAGTTATGGGCAGTAAAATGTGTATGTAGCATAGTTTACAGAAACATGTAGGCTATGTGACATAAACTAGCTCAAAATATGGCCAAGACAAAGCTCAAATATCTCACGACATCGGATCTGTTTTCTATTCACTTTGTGCCTACTTTAATCGTATTCCTGGTCATGATGATTCTCATTGGGTTCAGTTGGCGCACTGCCAGCGAAGCAATCATTGATAGTCAGAACGATCAAGTTACCATGCGGTCGCTGTTCGTTGAAGCCAATATTACCCAACGCTTTGATATATATGATAATGCACTGCGCGGCGGCGCGGGCTTGTTCGAAAGCTCTAATGAAGTAACCCGTGAAGACTGGACACGCTATGTAAGTTCGCTGGACATACCCCAAACACTGCCAGCCATGCTTGGCTTTGGCTACAGTGAGCTTATACCTGCGGCAGACTTGCCTGCTTATGTAACTCGAATGCGCGAAAGCGGTTACCCGAACTTTAATCTCAAGTCGGCAGGACCGGCGCGCGAACTCTACAGCTCGGTCACTTATATAGAACCCGACACCGAACGCAGCCGCCAGGTAATCGGCGGTGATATGTTGATAGAAGAAAACCGCCGTGAAGCTATGGATCGTGCCCGTGACTCCGGGCTCACATCTATGACAGATATTGTCTCTATGCTGCAAGATGATGGCTCCAGACAGAATGGTATTACCATCTTCCATCCGGTTTATAGAACAGGCGCACCTATAAATACCGTCGAGGAGCGCCGCCAGGCAATTATAGGTTTTGTGTATGCGCCGCTGCGTTCCGATGCGATGTTTGGCGATATTTTCATGGACAATGATACCAACTTCAACATCCAGGTCTTTGACGGCGACCAGCACAATAGCGACACCTTGCTCTATCAACGCTACCCCACTGATGAGGGCGAACCTTATAACGTGGTGGTCGAACGCCATGTACAGATTGGTGATCAGGATTGGACCATTCAGTATGGCGCGCGCAAAGGTATTGTGCCGGAAGCCGTCCGCAGCCGTCCAAACAACCTGGCGCTCGGCGGTACTATCTTTGCGCTGCTGGTTGCCGGGCTGGTTTACTTATTACTACAGCGTCGAAGCCGTCAGCTGGCTGCCAATGAAAACCGCAAACTTGAAAGCGCCAAGGACAACATGCTCTCGCTTGCCTCACACCAATTGCGCACACCGGCTACTGGTGTCAAGCAATACCTTGGCATGGTGCTCGAGGGCTTTGTAGGCGACATAACGGATGATCAAAAAGAATTGCTCCAAAAGGCCAATGACAGCAATGAACGCCAGCTGCGTATTATCAATGAGTTCCTGTACCTAGCAAAAGCTGATGCCGAGCGCATTGTAATCAGCCCCCAGAAATTTGATCTTGGCGAGCTTACCCACAAAGTCGTCGCCGATATGCAAACCGACATCTTAGAAGCAGGACATGAAGTACGTCTGAAGCAGCGTACCAAAACTGTCAATGTCTTTGCCGATGTGCATAGCGCCCGGATGATTATTGAGAATCTTATCAGCAACGCCCTTAAATACACCCCGGCAGGCGGCAAAATTATCATAACAATCTCAAAGCACACCAACAGCAGTAGCGTGAGCGTAGAAGATAACGGTGTTGGTATTGCCAAAAAGGATTTCATAAAGCTTTTCAAGCAATTCTCACGGATTCCTAACGAGCTCACCCGACAAGAATCGGGCAGCGGCATAGGATTATACCTAGCAAACTACCTTGCTGAAATAAATGGTGGTAAAATTACCGTAGAGTCAAAAAGGCATGTAGGATCAACCTTTACGGTGTATCTTCCTACAAAAGCTGTAAAAAAAGTTACTGCTACCTGAAGTAACACGGAGGTACTATCGTCCTATGAGCAGCAAAAAAATCCTCGTGGTGGAAGACGAGAAGGTGCTAAACAGTGCTTATGAAACCATATTAACCAAGTCCGGCCACCGAGTGGAGGTGGCATTTGATGGTAATGAGGCGCTTGAAAAACTGGATGGTTTCACACCAGATGTTATTTTGCTCGACCTGAAGATGCCCAACCTTGATGGCATTGGTTTTTTGAAAGGCTACAAAAAGCTTAACCCGAAGAAGCGCAGCAAAATTGTACTGTTTAGCAACTTTGATCTACAAAAAGAAATTGACGAAGCTTTTGCACTGGGCGTCGATAAGTACGTACTCAAGGCATGGGCTTCACCCAAAGATCTTCTCAAGATCATCGAGGATGTCACTTAAGTCTACGGAACAGAAGCAAGAATGCGATCAAAGTAGGCCGTTCTATTTACCATTTGCGGTTCACCATTCACCATGCATGATCCATTTACCGTGATTTCCGCTGTAAACGGATCACGGTAAAAGTATGGTAAATGGCAAATGATGAACGGTGAACAGGAGCAACAGACCTATGCAATCAGTTATACAAGTCAAATCTATGCTGGTTCTGTTCTAGTTTCCAAGCTTCTCGGTTTAAACTGAAAAGTTTGCGGTGATTTCTTTACCTACGGTGCGGACAAGTAAAGCCTTGTCTACCACATATTGCTTACGGCGATACACAACAACTCCGGCTTTTTTGAGCTTGCTCATCTCACTGGCAACGGTCTCGCGGGTAAGACCCAGGTTATCGGCTATCAGCTGATGGGTCAGCGGCAAGCCAAGGTTATAGAGGCCGGTTCCCACTTCTTTGCCATGCCGTACCGCCAGATAGAAGAATAAGTAGAGAATCTTATTAGTGGCATTTGATTGCTGCAGCGCCAAATTCCGGAGTAATGCACTGGCCGAATCACGTACTAATGCGTTCTGCGTATGCTGTGCTACCTCTTTGTTCTCCTGAAGATCAGTTTTACTCAATGGTATCAGCTGCGCTTCTGTAATCGTCTCGTAATAGAATAGGGCTGATCGGCTGCCGCCTAGCAGCCAGTCTAGTGGAAAGATATCACCCTCGGAACAAAAGCCGACCACCCGCTCGTTGCCGTCGTTATCAATAGCATATAGTTTGAGGCTGCCAGACATCACGTAGAACCCGTAGCGGGGGATTTCACCCTGAAATAGCACCAAGTTGCCCTTGGGGTATCGCTTGGCCTGACTTGAGTTGGTAGGAAGAAGTGATTTGTCCATCTACTTTATTTTACTTTTTGTAAGGCTTTTCACAAAATCGCAGTACTTAGTTTCACAGAATGACTCTGCGTGCCCACCGTATGATAAAGGTACTGTTTGAGAATAAAACAGCGGGCCTTAACAAACAATCTCGTGAGTAAGGACCGGACTAATCAAAGGAGGTAGCCATGAAGAATAATAACTTAGATCTGAAGATTCACTCTTTTCTCAGCAGAAAGTCAAAGCAATACCCCGACCTTAAGGAATTCATTCAGAAGATATAAATCGGCAATAAGTTAATCATCACCGAGGAGGTAATGGAAGATGGGAATTATTTTATGGATTATATTGGGTGCACTTGCTGGTTGGATTGCCTCCATGATCATGGGCACCAACGACCAACAAGGCGCAGTTGGTAATATCATTGTTGGAATAATAGGTGCTGTTATTGGCGGTTTCCTTATGCAGCTGTTCGGCGCATCGGGTATCACAGGCTTTAACCTATACAGCATGGTGGTGGCAATAGGTGGTGCTATTGTACTACTTGCTATCTACAAGGCCTTTACTGGCCGAGCCTAATCAGGCAGCCTTTTTAGGAGGAGGTTTTAATGAATGATCCGTTTGTGGTGTTTGCTCTGCAAGCAAGCATGATTGTGGGAGTGGGGATTGTCTTGCTTATTTATGCCCTACTTATCCTGTCGCTCGGACTGCACATCTTGACGGAGTTCGCGTATTTGAATGTAAAGTGGTTCACTCGGCAGTACCAGGCTGCATCGCAGGCAGCCGTCAAGCCAGCCTTGCACCGACCGGTTCGTAGAGCCACCGTTAAATAGGCCGCGATGCGGCCTATTTTTATTGCCAGCGGCGTTCTATCTCGTGAATTCTTTGATGGTTCAAGCCAAAGTAATGGGCGATCTCGTGCCAGAGGGTGTGTTTGACTTGGGCTTTGAGGCTCGCAAGATCATGCGTAGCATGTAGCATGGGGTTTTTAAAGATGGTGATTTTGTCCGGCACCACCAGATTGTAGCCTGCGCCGCGAGCCGGCAGCGGAATGCCTTCGTACAGGCCAAACAGGGTTTCGTTGCAGCGCAGGTTGAGCTTAAGGCGCTGCTCAGGACTGGGGTCGTCTTCGTATGTAATCAAGACATTGTTGAGCCTGGATGTATATTTTTCGGGTAATTCATCAAGGGACTCGGCAATAAAATCATTAAATTGTTCGTCGGATATATGCATTATTGTAGGTTAATTTTATCACCAAGCACCGTATCCTCACCCTTAATGTGGATATTTATGAAAGCCTTTTGGCTGGCCTGGAATTCACGCCATTGTTGGCCGAGGCGGAAGCCTTTGGCGGCATCGGCGATGCTCGGCGCACCATAAGCCTCCAGCCCAAAACTGCGGCATAGGTAAATTGCCCGTGGCAAATGGGTACGCTCGGATACTAAAACTATTTTATCCAGCTCAAAAATTTTCTTGGCCCGTTCGCAGGTTTCGTAGGTACTGCGGCCCGCCATATCCTGGGTGATGACATTTTCCGGGATTCCTTTTTCATTCACTAGGTAGTTCTTCATCACGTCCGGTTCACTGTAATCGTCGTAGCGGTTATCGCCCGAGACTAGAATTTTGTGGATTTTGCCGCTCTCATACAGTACTGCCGTTGTGTCCAGCCGCCCTTTCAGAATCGGCTTGGGCTTGCCGTCTAAGATTCCGCCACCTAATACCACCGCTACTTCGCTTGGGCTGGGATCGGTAGCTGGATCAATAAAATACTGGCGATAGCTGCGCACCTGCAAATGATTGGTCAGCGTCAATGTAAAGAGGATCAGCAACGCCAACCCAAGTCCATTCTGGTGCTTGATGACAAACCGTTTGAGCGATTGCAGGTATTTTTGCATCTCAACCATTCTAGCAGACACCGTTACAGACTGTGTGACTTACGCAGTTTTCGAAGGCTCCACCAGCTTAACCGTCCGGCAGATTTGAGCTCTTCATGCACGCGTGGCCCTTCTATAGCCTGCCAGCCTTCGTCAAGTAGCATTAGCATAAATCCGGCACCAGCTGTGGCGACACGGCTCATATGAGCATTGTTATATAGATCTACATATTGTTTGCCGAGCTCGGTGTTGCTTTCGGCAAACTCAGGGTGTGGAACATGTCCATCAGTAGCACGTTCCAAAATTTTCAGAAAAGTCCGGTCAGGATTACGCGGGATAATTAGCTCCACTGCAGGGTATTGCCCTGCTACCCAGCCCAAAATATCCTGCTGTGCATCTTCGTTTACTGTTGATTGGCAAAAAGCCTCGCATGCCACCGCCCCTGATCCTACAAACACATTGCGGAGCTGCTTGTGAAACTGATTGCTCCAGTTAGGTGCAAAGAATTCTGCGGTGCCCCGGAGCGGATCCATGTACGCTTCTTCGGCATGATCGTCTACGGCATCTTGAACAGTACTGCCCGTATTGATGAGTAGCTGTCGGTAATATTCACCGGTCCGGTCAAGCAAATAAGGGGCAAAGTCAGTCATATACCTATCTTAACTGCTCCTTTTAGCATTTGAAGTGGGCTTGATCATTACACTCTATCTTCTCATTGTAGCATACTTGTTATGCTTTGTCAATATGCATTAAACTTCTCTACCTGTTGGGATATGCAAAATTGTAAGATTTCTTACAATCTATACTTTGTTAGCGCGTTTGC
>CAZJWS010000005.1:15075-18621 GCA_964549985.1 uncultured Candidatus Saccharibacteria bacterium
GTTCTCTTTTCCGGAGTCTTAGGGACTTTGGCGTGACTTCCAGCAGTTCGTCGTTTTCGATGAAGTCCAGGCACTGTTCCAAGCTCATGATGGTTGGCGGGGTCAGCTGTACGGCCCCGTCAGATGATTTGCTGCGCATATTGGTGAGCTGCTTGGCTTTGCAGACGTTGATTTCCATGTCTTCCTGGCGGGTATTGAGGCCTATAATCTGGCCAGCATAGACTTTTTCGGCCGGATTGATGAAACAAATGCCGCGTTCTTCAACGTTTTGCAGCGCGTACGGCGTAGATACGCCGGCTTCAAAGGCAATTAGCACACCGTTGCGGAGCTGCTGCATAGGCGCACCCATTTCCTGGTAGCCCTGCGGCAGGGTGTTCATTATGATGGTGCCCTTGGTGTTGGTCATCAGGATGTTGCGCATACCAAGCAAGGTGCGGGTTGGCATTTCGTAGACCAGTTTGGTGACGCCCTTGGTACTGCTGAACTGCTCTTTGAGGGTGGCGCGGCGGGCACCGAGTTCCATCTGGACGGCACCGACATGTTCGGCGGGAACTTCGATGATGACTTCTTCAACCGGCTCCATGGTTTTGCCGTCCTCTTGGTGCGTAACGACTTGTGGACGGCCAACTTCAAACTCGTAGCCCTCCCTTCTCATAGCTTCGATGAGTACGCTCAGGTGTAGTTCACCACGGCCCGAAACCGTAAAGCCAATGCCGTCTTCTTCGACGCGTAGGCCCACGTTGGTTTCGAGCTCTTTGTCCAGGCGCTCTTTGATTTGGCGGCCCGTATTGAATTCGCCCTCTAGTCCTTTGAATGGACTGGTGTTAGGGCCCAAGTAAATGCGCAGGGTTGGAGCCTCGACTTCGAGTACGGGCAAAGCTTCGGGATTGTCAGCATCGGCAATGGTTTCGCCAATTTGTACATCGGCAATGCCGGTTAGCTGCACGATATCACCAGCTACACCACCCGGGACTTCAAAGCGGCTGACACCGTGGCTCATGAATACGTTATCGACGCGGGCTTTGGTTTGAGTGCCGTCTTTTTTGCATAGTGTGATGGTGTCACCGGCTTTGACGCGGCCACGTGTGATACGGCCGATAGCATACTTACCCTTGTAGGTGTCCCAAGCTAAAGCGTTGACGAGCATTTGGAATGGCTTCTCCGCGTCAATACTTGGGGCTGGGATATCGGTGATAATTGCGTCAAAAACGGGGTCTAAGTTGGCGTTTTCTTCTGGATTGGCGGGCACGGTCTTCCAGGCTTTGCCGGCGCGGCCGATGGCGTAATAAATTGGGTAGTGCAGTTGTTCTTCGTGTACCGCCAGTTCCAGGAACAAGTCAGCCAGCTCATCTTCTACCTCGCCCAGGCGGCGGCCTTCTTTGTCAATTTTGTTGATGATAACAATTGGCTTCAGGCCATTTGCGAGTGCCTTGGAGAGCACAAATTTGGTCTGGGGCATCGGGCCCTCTTGGGCGTCAACGATCAGTAGGCAGCCGTCGGCCATGTTCAGGGTGCGCTCGACCTCACCAGAAAAGTCGGCGTGGCCCGGCGTATCGATAATATTAATGCGGTAGTCGCCATGCTGGACGGCGGTGATTTTGGCGGTGATAGTAATACCGCGCTCTTTCTCCTGGTCCCCAGAATCCATAATGAGCTCCTGGCTCATTTCGGCCTGGTTGTCGCGGAAAGTATGGGATTGCTTGAGCAACCCATCCACTAGGGTAGTCTTGCCATGGTCAACATGCGCGATAATCGCGATATTACGAATCTTCGTAGGGTCCTGTGCGCTCACAATCTACCCCCGGCTGGGAAGAGCAGCCCGACAAAATGTATTCCATTTTGCCGGCGCGATGAGAAACCCAGAATGGGTGTCTCATAATTTTTACTGGGATCCTGCACATGCGTAGCCATAGCCACCCTGTCCTAACTGTGATTATTTACTAAAACTTTACCTATATTTTAGCACAATTACAGAGTTTATGCTAGACTTTATCAAATGGAAAGACGCCTCGCGGTACGTGCAGTCATCTTCAAGGATGGCAAGCTCCTAAGCGTACGTATCAACAACCAAATTACAAGGCAAGTTAATGACTACTGGTGCGGTATTGGAGGCGGCGTCGAGGCGCACGAAAGCCTGCTCGATGCTATACACCGTGAAGTTATCGAAGAGACTGGCGTGACGCCCGTTGTTGGCGACTTGCTGTATGTACAGCAATTCCGCGCTGATAATCGTGACCACTTAGAGTTTTTCTTCAATATTACGAATATCGATGATTTCGATAACATCAATCTACAAGAAACTACCCATGGCGAAACCGAACTGTATGATGTGGATTATATCGAACCAAAAGCCGTCAAAATTTTGCCTAAGTTCCTGAGCGAAACCGACATTGCCACCGATATCGCCTCTGGCAAGACACAGTTTTTCAGTACCCTGTAGAACCGATGCACTACGGTGTAAAGATTATTCGGACTTGATGATGATGACCTGATTGCTATAGTCCACGCATTTTTCGGACTGCGAGCCAGCGGTGTATTTACAAACACGTACATAGTTGTTGCCAGGACTGAGTTTGTGATCCTTGAAGACATAGCTGGTACCGCCCACCAGATCAATAGAATTATCCGGATAGGTTGGATTGCCCGAGGTATTGATGACCACCTTGAACCCATGGGGCGCGGTGCCGCCAAAGCCTGACCAGTTCAAGGTACGGCCATCTTCTGCTACAACCAGAGTTACCTGGCCACTTATAACCGGCTCCGGCGGCGTATACACAGCTGTCATCTTGACCGCGTTGGAGTAGTTTACGCAGCCGCCCTCATCGGGACGATACGCGCAGACACGGTACCAAAAATCACCTTCTTTATCTGATTTCCAGGTATAGGTACGTGCCGATGACTTATCTACATAGACGGCTTCGTCCTTGCCAAAGGTTGGTGTGGCCGACTTTTTACTGCGGACAATTTTGAAACCCTTGCTGGCATCAACGCCAGACACGGTCCAGGTCAATACCGTGCCTTTGTCGTTGTTCTTGGCGGTGAGCTTAATACCTGTGCTTGCTGCAGCAGACTGAGCCGCTTCGGCCGCGGCTTGGGCGGCAGTTTGTTCTTTGACTTTTTGCCAGATACCTAACTTATCTTTGAAGCTTTCGTCTTTCTCATCCTGCTCCAGGTTCCAGAGCATAAACTCGCTGCTCTTCAGCTCATCTAAATTGATATCTGTCCTTTTATCTTTGAGTTCGGTGTTTTCGTGTTCTTTAAAATACTGCTGGCCTTCATTGATATTTTCACCAAAACCAGCAACTTTGACCTGGCTATGCACAACCTGCACGCCTTTTTGGGTTGCTGTTGCCGATGTAGAAAAGGCCGTGCCAAGTGCGGTGTAGTCAACCTCTCCCACTGCAACTGTGTAGGTGCGCTCACTTGCAACCACGCGTGAATAGGCAGTACCAGCGCTTTGTTCTATCCGTATATTATTGGCGTCAAGGCTGGCGAGCTTTACGGTACTGCTTTCGTTCAGCCGGATAGCGCTGCCGTCGTCAAAAC
>CAZJWS010000006.1:0-3994 GCA_964549985.1 uncultured Candidatus Saccharibacteria bacterium
TTTGGTGTATTTATCAAGGGGAGTTGGGCGGCAGTCAAATTACACAGCACAACCCGTAGAATCCGTAAAACCAACCTGTCAAAACAAAAAGTTACGACCAGTTACATAGACTCAATTCTTACGCACTCGCGCCCGCCGCGTATCCCGGCTGTCGAGAGCCAACACCAAACCAGCTAAACCCCACCACGTATATGCCACTGCCTCATTGGACCAGATGTGCGCCAGGAAGTTTGTGATCAAAAGTCCGGCCAAGGATGCCAACAGGGCAAGGGCCAACGGACTTTTAACCCGTTCATACAGCCGCTTAGCGACCAGGATAATGATTGCCAGGAACATTGCGAATCCTAACACACCGACTTCGTGTAACAGCTGGAAGTAGTAGTTCTCGTTGAGGATTGTTCCCTGCATATTATTGCGAATTGATGCCAGGCCGGCCGTACCCGGGCCGTGGCCAAGTGGATTTTGTACGACTGCTTCAATCGACTCTTTCCAAAACCGTACGCGCAGCTCATTTGGATCCTCCAATACGGTGCTTTCATCTGCATGCAAGATGACGTTTTGTACAAAGTAGCTGTTACGAAGCGGGAACAGCACTGCGACGCCAATCACTACAATCGCTGCTGTCACTAACAGATACTTTTTAGGTATATGCAATTTTCCTGCACTTTGAAGCCTTAATAAAAATACCGAAGCCATGGCCGCAATTGCACCAATCCAGGCGCTACGCGAGAATGTGAACCACAGTGCAAGTATGCTTAGTGCTACAAACCCGGCCATTGCTTTCTTAAAATCCTGGTTTTTGCTTACTAGAAAGTAGGTCAGTGAGATAGCCAAGATAATGATGATGTAGGAGCCAAAGGAGTTTGGATCACGCAAGGTTGACATGGACCGCTCCAGGTCTGGCTTGTCATCAATATAAAAGACCGGCAGCACGCCGTTAGCACGTGAATATCCAACATGAGACAGCGCAGTATCTGGCAGCAGGGTATATTGCAGGATACCAAATGCTAACACCGGCAATGCCACGATCATCACTATCCTGAGTGCCATCCGTGCGGCCTGACTTGCTTCAAACAATCGACCGAGTAGCATTGCATAGATAAAGAATAGGAGGAAACGGAGGTTATACACTACACCCAGCACTTCAGCATCCTGGTCGGTTGATTTGATCAAACCCAGGATAATAGTAAGGGCAGCATAGGCAGCAATAATCCAAACCAGCTTGTCTTTGAGCAGAGGCTTAAACCATGGCTGCCTGACACTCGCAATCAAAGCCAGTGAAAATCCACCGACAAGCACAACATCCTTCAACACTTTGGCAATTTCAAGCATATGGAAGCTCGTTCCGATCCACGTAGACAGGAAGATATGCAGCGGCATGTACGCAAGCAGCCCAAAAAATATCCAGAGGGATACTTTGGTAATAAGTAGTTGGTAATTAGTGGTTGGTAGCTTCAATCTTTGTGCGCCTTAATATATCCGTACAGTAGTTTCTGACAGGTAACACACTGCTTTATGAGTAGCTCTTCTTCTTGCGCATCGAGGTATTCAAGTCTTGCTGCCAGGTATATGAAGTTTTTCGTTTCAAATAGTGAGCCACGTGCAATGGTATAAAAGTGCACTTTATCTTTGGCGCTCGTCCTGCCAAAACCTTCTGCAATGTTCGCAGAAACAGAGGATACTGCTCGCTTTAGCTGGCTTGTAATCCCGAACTTTTCTTCTTCAGGGAAGTTCCTGGCAATCTTATATACAAGTACCGCGAGATTCTGTGCCTCTTGCCACACATGCAATTGTTCAAACGACTGGATCTTGTTCATTCCTATCTACCATATACCTTATACTAACTACTTGCCACGCTTTTGGCGTGGCATTGGTATAATTGTACCAAGATGACGAAACATATTGTGATAGATGGCCGAAATAGACGGTCTAGTACGGGCCGTTACACTGACCGGCTCATTACCCATCTGCAAACCATTGATACGACCAATCGCTATACAATCTTGGTTGAGGCTGATGATGACTGGGCCATGACCAACCCTAACTTCACCACTGTTGCTGCCCCTTACCAGCAATTCTCCTTTAACCCCCTCCAGCAGCTTGGCTTTGCCCGACTCCTTTACAAACTCAAGCCTGATCTCGTCCACTTTACGATGACCCAGCAGCCGATCTTGTACTTTGGCAATATCGTGACCACCACTCATGACCTCACCATGTTCCGCTACACAAGACCAAGCCGGTTTCACTCTGCCATGCACAAGGTTGGTATTCTGCTCCTGCGATTTATGTACTGGCAAAGCCACCGCAAATCCAAGCGCATTATCGTCCCAACCAACTTTGTTGCAGAAGATGTAGGGAAGATGCACCCCTTTACCAAGAACCGGCTTGTAGTCACATACGAATCCAGTGAGCCGCCAGTCCCTGGCAAGTCTATAGCACTGAAGGGGGTTAAGAAACCATTTATTATGCACGTTGGCGCGCCATTCCCGCACAAGAATATCGACCGCCTGCTACAAGCCTTTGAACTTCTTAAGCAAGAACAGCCAGATTTACAACTTGTACTGCCCGGCAAGATGAAGGATCAGTTCAAGGCCGATTTTGATACCTGGCTCGCCGCCAACAAATACAAGTCAGATATTATTACGCCTGGTTTTGTAGACGACAGGGAACTGAAGTGGTTGTACGAAAATACATCATGCTACGTATTGCCAAGCCTCAGTGAAGGTTTTGGATTACCAGGACTCGAAGCCATGGCGCATGGCGCGCCAGTTGCAAGCTCAAATGCCACGTGCTTGCCAGAAGTCTACGGCGATGCAGCCTTGTATTTTGACCCATTTGACATTCAATCGATTGCTGTTGTAGTTAACGAAATTCTGACTTCTCCACAAAAATCGAACAAATTACGAACATTAGGTAAGAAGCGTTTATATTTGTATTCCTGGGAAAAAATGGCAAAAGAAACTTTTTCTGTCTACCAAGAAGTTATCCGCAACTAGCCCCCTCCCCTACCTTACTCCTGCCTCTCCCCTGTTATACTTACTCTATAATGTACTTGCCAGCACCCTTTACCACCCCTGTTATGAGGAATTCCTACCTCTGTGTCTGAACTTGCCCTTCCTGACGAGCCGCATATATACGGGTATGACCAGGTGCGTTCAACCTACCGTGACACCGAAGATATTGCCCGCAAACACATGCTTTCTCTGCAGGAGCTCAGGGGCAAGCGCATTCTGGACTTGGGCGCCGGCTATAACAGGCTTCAGGCTGAACTCGCCGCCGCCAGTGTTGTTGCCTCTGTTGTAAATGTCGATCTGGCATTTGATCCACTTCAGGAGGTTCTTGAAGAATGTCCGGACCACACCACCTCGGTCCAGGCACGCATTGAAGCACTGCCCTTTCCCGACAAATCAGCCGATGTAATTCTGGCCTCTTACAGTCTGCCGTTTTGGTCGGATTGTCCAGAGCAAAACACCAGGTTCTTTGCCGAATGCCGCCGCGTACTCAAGGTTGGTGGCTTGCTCAGCATCTACCCAATGTCGGTTATTATTGATGGACCCTATGTCAAGAATGGTTACACCCGTGAAGAAATGCTGAGCAATCTTAATCTGGACCGTTACGACTTTGCGGACTCTCCGGATTGGTACCTTGCCCGTACCAAGAACCAGCGCCTCCTCCGCGCCATCAAGGCCCGCCACCTGACAAAAAGCTAAAGTTTATATAATTCAATATTATTGCCTTTTTGATTATTTTAGTGTATTTTTACCTCAATATTTGAAGTGTCTTTATTGTAGGAGGAAGATGCGCAAGGTGTTGCTGGTTTTATCTCGTTTTGGGCTTGCCGCCTTACTATTGGGTTTGTTTGTGGCCCTTGGTACATCCGGAACCGCCCAGCAAGCTCCTGAAACCTGGGGGGATTTCATAAACAAACCAGATATTAGCTACGGCGATCTCCGCACCGCGCTCGTCGCGGCCGCACTGGAGATGCTCGAGGACG
>CAZJWS010000006.1:4004-17950 GCA_964549985.1 uncultured Candidatus Saccharibacteria bacterium
ACCGCGCAAGAGCACCTCGATGATAAACGTATCGTGATGTCGATCTTCAGCACACAAGAATGCGCGGAGGCATCTTACCCAATTGTTGGCTCGATAGAATTCTCGCAATGTTGGTACAACACCGGTGGCCATAAAACGACCCAGGGTGGTCAAGGCTACGTACCTGCCGGTCAAAGCAAGGCCGGGTTTATGAGCGACTTTAACAGCCTAATCTTCCCTACAAAATACAAAGATGTGCTTATCGAACAAAGTGCCAGCTATGATCGCGCTTGGCTCCGAAAAGGAAGCGCGCTTAATGCCGCCCTCATCGAAGACCCCGAAGGCAATCAACCAAACTATTGGCAGTGGAATAATCCTGCAAGCCTAGAACTCAAGAATGAAGATGGCTCCCCTTTTTATTTTCACAGCAACTACTTATATGCACAGGCCACTTTCTCAAATAACGGCCGCTGGATGCTATTGTTTGATACCACCGGCTACCTCATACGAATCGATCTGGAGGAACTCTCGATTTCTACCTATCGAGTGGCAAGCGAGGACGCCAGCCTTTGGGCGGCTATATCCATCTCTGACTCCGGCAGATATATAGCCGTTAACGACCGCATTAGCAAATTCTTTGTGATGGATACCGAAGGCTGCACCGAATCCCACAACTACATCAAAGTCCCAACCGAAATGAGCACCTGCACCCGCCGCAGCCTGAGAGATTATGCCGATGAGTTCTTTGAAGATCTCTACCGAATATGGGCCGAGTTCCACAATGAAAATACTTTGCGGCTAAAAGGAATTGGTAAAGACGGTAGTGGTGATGAAATTATAGTTCGCGCACCCAATAGCTTCACGCGCAACTACGTAGCGCTTGGCGACTCATTTAGTTCTGGCGAGGGTGCCGGAAGCTACATTGAAGGCACTAACACTAAAAAAGTAAACATGTGTCACACGTCCACCAACTCTTACCCCTATTGGATCGCAAGTCATACCAAGCTGGATTCTTTTATGTCGATAGCTTGTTCTGGAGCGATAATCAATAACTTCTGGGGAATAACGCAGTATCCACTGACATCAATTAAAGACAGGTATTTTCCTGGCAAGTTGCCTCAGAAAGACATGCTCGGAAATGCCAATGTCATTACTCTTACCATGTCTGGCAATGATATTGGTTTTGGAGATAAGCTGTCCTACTGTCTTAAGGATTCAATGAACTGCTATAACTCCTATGAAGAGAGGATTGAAATTGCAAATCAAATCCTAGAACAGCAACCCCGTTTAGTAGATCTATATAAAGAGCTGCTTGGAAAGTGGCCAAATAAACGCAAGGTCTATGTGGTTGGTTACCCGCAAATCTTAAACACAGATCCGAGCGCAAAATGTGCCTACAATGTACAGTTCACAGCTTATCAACGCACCATGGCAAATGATCTTATATCTTACTTTAATGCGGTAATAAAAAGCGCCGCTGTTGAAGCCGGTGCTTTTTATGTCGGATCCGAGAGCTCTCTTGATAACTACAAATTATGCAGTGGATTAAATCAAGTGGTTGCGGTTAATGGTTTAACTTTCGGTAATGAAGCCGGAATTGATGATATTGGTCCTTTTAGCAAAGCCTCTTATCATCCTAATGAACTCGGCCACAGATTACTGGGTCAGACCATATTAGAAAAAACGGATAGCCTGCAAGCCATGATGCCCAGAGCTAATTCTGTCCAAAGCTTGCCAGATCCGTCAGATTATCCTTTTACTCAAGGGCTTGGAAGTAATGGTAGCCTAATCCATAAACTAAAATACAACGAAGTGACTGATAACGTCTTGATTAAACGGGGCATCCCTAATCTTGTAAAAACTTCGTTAAGCACCCTGACTTGGGCGCCAAGAACGCTTATCGGGGCTTTTATCTTCTCGGAACCAGTAAAACTTGGTGAACTTACTTCAGATGACTCAGGAGAATTGACTGGGACAATAACAATACCAGTGGATGTCTCGGAGGGTATGCACGAATTAAGGCTTAATGGTATTGATGAAAATGGTCAATATGTAAGCGTTCGTCAATACGTGTACGTTACTGAGGATCAGATCTTAGGCGAATCAACGGATGGTGTATCTCAAACCAGAGACTCTTCTATTCAGACAAGTCTGCAGACGGACACCAACATTCGGTTTCTAAAATTAACTGAAAGCGCACAAGAATCAGTGAACCTATCAAATGCGGAAGATACGGCTAGTCCAGCATCAGCAAAGACTGGCGGAGTCAGCAATCCCAATTACTATTGGATACTATTAAAATTTGTGTTGCTCGTACTCTCCCTACTTGGAGTCGTACTGTTCGCACTAAACAAACGGAAAAATTAAGAACCAGTTCAGAAGATTTAGTATGGTGACTACAAGAAGAACTTTTTTTCTGGTCTTTGTCCTTTTTGCCATCCAAGCTACAAAGGCAATAATATTTGCGGGAATAAGGATTGTAAGAAATATCAGAGAAATAAATCCGGGTGTTGTAAAGTGAATACCAAAAGAAAGCAAATCTAGTCGCATATTGCCTCTAGCATATGGTTTTTGAGCCAACTTTTCAAACTGAGAAGTTTTATTTTCATACTCCCGACCCCGCTGTCACTTCGGTGACCATATCTTCTCATTATATCATGCTTCTTATGCTTTTGTCAAGTTTTACCCCTACCGCCTGTCCCATTTAGCAGCTTCTTCGGGTGTAACATAGCAGTTTTTGTTCTTGATTTCACCAGGGCAGTAACCACACTGAGGTATGAGGGCTTGGCACCCAAAGCCAAGGCCGTTTTCATCATAAATATGCTCGTAGCCACCGAGTATCACCATGCCATCGGGTGGCTTGGAATAACTATATGCAACATAACCAACAACAATCGCCACAAACAGTATGACGATAATCAACAGAGATCTGTTCTTTGGTAACTTCTTCATTACTGCCAACCCTACTCCCACCGGTCCCTTTCTTCGGGTGTTACATAACATTCCTTGCCCCGTAGCTCACCGTAACAATTGCCACACTCTGGGCCCATAGACAGACAGATTGCCTCTCCCCCATAATGCCGATATCTTTCCAACTTCACGAGGCCCTTAGATTCTGGCCCTAGAAAATAAAATACCCCAACACCAATAAGCACCCCAATCAAAATAATAATGAGTAGTGGCCTACTCTTCTTCGGTAGCTTCTTCATCGCTGACAGCCCCACTGGCTGGCTTAAGTACAATATGGCGGTCGCGGCCCTCGCCGACTGATTCGGTAGCCAAGCCGGCATCGGCGGCGACCTTGTGCACAATACGGCGGTCTGCCGCATTCATGGGCTTGAGGGCATATGGCTCGCCGGACTCCTTGACCTTGTTTATCCAGTCCTGGGCAGTCTCGGCCAGACGCTCGGCGCGCTGCTTTTTATAATCAGCTACATCTATATTTACACGCACGTACTCATACCCCTGCTGGCGCAGCGCTTGGCTCACCAGGAATTGTAGCGAGCGCATGGTATCGCCGCGCTGGCCGATCAGGAATCCGTTCAGATGCGTTGATGGAATATTAAGCTCAATCACCTCATCTTCTGAAGTCGCATATACGTCGGTGTTGAGACCAAAGAAAGACAGCAGGTCCTCAAGATATTTCTTGGCGTATAAAATTGATGCTTCATGACCATGATCGTCCATAGTTATTTCCTCCGCTTTTTAGCTTTAGACTTTGATTTGGACTTGGCGGATTTTTTGGGTTTTGCTGTTTGAGTAGGCTTGGGCTCTTTATCTTCTGATCCTTCGGTGCGGATGCTGACTACACGGGCCTTGGAGACAACCTTTTTCTTAGGCATTTTACCGTCGTCTTTGTGCAGCTTAGTCTCCATTTCTACCTCATCCTGCTTGAGCAAGCGAGCTTGCTGCAACATGGCCACCAGACCACTGACAAACCAATACAGGCTGAGTGCCGAAGCAATATTAATGGTAAAGAAGAAAATCATGACAGGTATCAAGTACTTGGTGTTGCGGGCTACTGCAGCATTCACCTCGGATGAATCAGCCTGTGCACCTTTGCCAGCATCGCGTAGAATATGGCGCAGTTTGCGGGCCTGCTTGTCGTCCGGCATAAGCTGCTTGCTTTGGTAGTACTGGGTAACAGCACTACCCACTACTAGTACAAAGGCTGGGAAGTAAAAACCTTGCGGCCCAAGAGCAGCACGCTTGAGGTCGACGATGCCATACAGGGTTTCATCAAGCTTGCCGATGTCCCCCGCCAGCTCTTTCATCCAGGAGAGGTTGCGGATGGGTTCGTAGGCAAAATTGATAATGTTATAAGGGTCATCGATGATTTTGCGCAGGCCTATATACAATCCAAACAGGATAGGCAGCTGAACCAGCAGGATAAAGATAGAGCCAAACGGATTTACCCCGCGCTCCTTGTAGAGCTCCATCACCAGGACGGATTCACGCTGGCGGTCGCCCTTAGCTTCTTGCTTAATGCGCTTTAGCTCCGGCTGGATAGCGCGCATAACCTTGGCGTTGTGTAGTTGCTTCTTGACCAGCGGCCACATCAGCAAGCGGATAACGATGGTAAAGATAATGATTGCCATGCCAAAGTTATGGCCCGGCAATAGTGCATAGATGAGAACTAGCAGGTTAAAAATAGGTTGGACGATGAGCGTGGTAAACATACGTGTTGCTCCTTCAGCAGATAGTTATCTTATGATAACAGTTTTTTGGGTCAGAACCCAAGCATGAGCATTACAGCCGGGCTTTTTTGAACAGCTCATCCACCAGGTCTTTGAGTTTTTCGGCCGGCATCGTGGCAGTCTCGACGCTGTAGATGGTAAACACCATCTCAGTGGGCGTAGTAATACGCGGCAATTCGGCCCGCACCAGCTCGTAGATACGGCGGCGAATGCGGTTGCGCTTGACGGCAGACTTGTCTACCTTGCGGCTCACTACCACGGCCACCTTGGTTTTTTTCACTTTGTCATTACGTAAGGTGTGCAGCGTGGCCAAATTAGTGCGCGCAGGCCTACCCAGGCGATATGTCCGCCGGACTCCGTTGTGCCCATGAAACCGATTGATGCGCGCAAGCATATGGGTAGTCTAAAGTCACTCAAGCCGAAAGTCCATAAAGCCCCTTGGCATTTGCCCTTTGACTTTATGGATTTTTGCAGACTTTTGACTGTTTTTAGGCGGTGAGTTTCTTGCGACCCTTTGCGCGGCGGCGTGCAAGCACGTTCTTACCGGCACGAGTCTTCATACGGGCAAAAAAGCCGTGCTCTTTAGAGCGTTGACGCTTCTTTGGCTGATAGGTTCGTTTTGGCATGTAGGTATTCCTTGGAGCTTTATTTCGACATAACGTATCTCAAGCTGAATTGTCCAGAGAGTATGTCAAATTGACAATGATAACCCACAAATTTTATCAGGTTATCCCCTTTTTCTCAAGAGATTTCCACAGATTCATAGGTGTTAGTAAAAACTGTGCATAACTAACCCTCTGTTTTATAGAAAATTATCAATTCAAAAAATCCTCATCTAGAAACTTGTGGAAAACTCTGATTTTTCTGTATAGTACTTGGTATCAGCAATCCACAGGGGGTACATAACACGGTGCAGGACGATCGTATTTGGCAGGCAGTCTTAGGTGAGATTGAGCTTAGTGTGTCACGCGGCAATTATGTGACCTGGTTTAAAAACACGCGCCTCTTGCGTTACAAAGACAATATCCTGACTATCGGCGTCCCTAATGTATTTGTAAAACAGCAGCTGGAACGCAAGTATAACGACCTGATTAGCGAGACCCTTGCCAAGAATCAGATCAATCCTGATCGTATTGATTACAAAATCCATAATGATGTAGGCAGTACCAAGTCGCGGATCGAAGACGAACCCCTGGCACTCAATACCGTTACACCCTTGACCAAACCTACTCGTGCACCAGCCACGAGCAATGGCTTGAGCCATTCATACCGCCAGGGTTTGAACGAGAAATATACTTTTGACAGCTTTATCGTTGGCTCTGGTAACGAGCTGGCACATGCCGCCTGCCAGGCAATTGCGGCTAATCCCGGCACCAAGTACAACCCGCTGTTTATCTACGGTGGTGTGGGAATTGGTAAGACTCACTTAATACAGGCTGTTGGAAATGCCGTAATTGCCAAGAACCCTTCTGCCCGGGTCATCTATATATCTACTGAGCAGTTTGTACAGGAATTTATCGATGCCGTACGCTACAAGAAAAACACCGACTTTGCCGGCTACTACCGCAATGCCGATGTGCTTATTATTGATGACATGCAGTTTATTGCCGGCAAGGACAAGACCCAGGAAGAGTTCTTCCATACCTTTAATGCCCTGCACCAGGCCAATAAGCAGATCATTATTAGCTCGGATAAACCACCCAAAGATATTCCAACTCTGGAAGAACGGCTGCGCAGCCGGTTTGCCTGGGGGATGTCGATTGATATGCAGAATCCTGATTTTGAAACGCGCTGTGCCATCGTGCAGTCTAAAGCTGACGTCGTCAACATCACCTTGCCAACGGACGTAGTAGAATATCTGGCCAACCACATTCAAACCAACATCCGTGAGCTCGAGGGGGCCCTTAACCAGCTGATCGCCTTCTGTGAGATGCGCAATCTGGAGCCAGATGTAAGCATTGTCTCAAACCTGCTAAGCGCTAACAAAACCCGGCCCAGGCACCTCAGCGCCCGTCAGGTTGTAGAGCGTGTAAGTAAGCACTTCCAGGTGCCGCTTGAAGATATTCTAGGTCCAAAGCGCGACAAAGACATCGTGGTGCCACGCCAAATCGCCATGTATATCTTGCGCTCCGAGCTACACCTGAGCTTCCCTAAGATTGCCCGCGAACTCGGCCGCAAGGATCACACTACCGCTATCCACTCAGTTGAAAAGGTTGAACAGGAGCTTTCCTTTGATGCCGTTATTCGCCAGCATGTAAGCGAGATCAAGGAGCGCTTGTATGCGTAAGAGCGGAAAGCGGAATGAATCTTTGTCTACAATTCCGCAATTCCGCAATTCTATTGTCTGCCTATGTGGAAACGCCGTGTATAAGCCCAGGGTAAGCCTGGGGTTGGTTTCTGACTTCATCCACATGGTGGATGTAAACCGCGTAAGGTCTGTTCAAAAGTCCTCCCAAAAACCCCGGCTTTTCACACAACCGAACCAGTTTTTGTGTACAGTTTTCCTACAGTTTTATAACACATTACAATCTGTTAACGCCTCACTTGTACACACAATCCACAGTGCTTATAAATATGTCAGCAATTCACAAAAAGGAGTTTTTTAATGAATCGCGTAGTGAGCCGATTCTACACAAAACAAACCCCTACCGATAGAAGGTTGCAGAACGATAGACTAAACATAATCACAGAAAGGTCTACTACACGATGAAACTACAAGTAACCCAGGAAAATCTAAGTAAAGCACTTGGTTCAGTCGCTCGAATCGCTAACTCCCGTAATGCCTTACCAATACTAGGAAATGTTTTACTTAAGACAGTAGACAACCGCCTGAGCGTCTCTGCAACTAACTTGGATATTGCTATCACGCATTACATTGGCTCAAAAGTAGCCAGCGAGGGCGCTATCACCGTCCCTGCCCGCCTCATGCAGGACTTTGTAGCCAGTCTGCCGAGTGGTGTCATTAATCTTGAGCTTGACGAGTACAAGCTGCATATTACTGCCGACCAGTACAAGTCTACTATTAATGGTGTGGCGGCAGATGATTTCCCGGTTATGCCGGCTATCGCCGATGGTGTATCCTGGGACATTCCGGCTTCTGTGTTCAAAAAAGGTCTACAGCAAGTGGTGTTGGCCGCATCGAGTGATGAAGCTCGCCCAGTGTTGACTGGTGTGTACCTGCATAGTCACGATGGCGAACTATATATAGTGGCTACCGATAGCTATCGTCTGGCCGAAAAGGCCCTGATGAAGCATAAGGGTGACGTATCATTGCTCATACCGGCTGGTGCATTGCAGGATCTACTCAGAATTCTAGGAGATAGTGACGAACCGGTGCATATTACGCATGATGACCAGCAAGTACTCTTTAGCGTGGGTGAGGTAGAGCTGGTAAGCCGCCTCATTGACGGTGCGTATCCAGACTATCGTAAACTGATTCCGGCATCTTTTGAGGTAACGGCTACGTTGTCGCGTGATGATTTTACAAATATCACCAAAGTATCTTCGCTCTTTGCCCGCGAGAGTGCCGGTAGTGTCACTATTAGGGTTGATGAGATGACAAAGCAAGTTAGTATTAACTCAATCGCTTCGCAACTGGGTGAGAATACCGCAAGTGCCAATGCCGAGGTAACTGGTACGGGTGAAGTTACGCTCAACTCGCGCTATTTACTCGACGCTTTACATGTACTGGCGGGTGACACAGTCACATTCCAGTTTAATGGAAAACTCGACCCCTCGCTTTTGTCAGATCCAAAGAACAAGGACTATAAGCACATTGTAATGCCACTCAGGTCATAGACCTGAGCAAGTTGAAAGTTCATAAAGTTGAAAGTGTAAAGTTGTGGCAACTATAGAATGTTTTGAAGATATTATTGCCTGGCAAAAAGCTAAGGAGTTAGCAGTTTTTGTGTATGGAATAACAAGAGACATGAGTGACTATCCATTCAAGGATCAATTACAGAGAGCTGCTATATCTGTTTCAAATAACATCGCTGAAGGTTTTGAGCGAAAGAGTAATAAGGAATTTAGGCAATTTTTATTTATTGCAAAAGGTTCGTGTGGTGAGGTTAGGTCTATGCTTCGAATTGGTGCAATGATTGGTCTGGTTAGTGAGAGTGGTGCCAGAGAAGCAATCCAACTATCAGAAGAAGTCTCAAAAATAACGTCAGGGCTTATTAAGAGGCTCTGACTTTCAACTTTATGAACTTTAAAAACTTTATAAACTAGAAGTTATGATAACTTCTATTCGTTTGCAGCAGTTCCGTTCGTATACGGACGAAAGCTTTGAGTTTGAGCCAGGTGTCAATATTATTGTTGGTCCTAATGGATCGGGTAAGACCAATCTGCTAGAGGCCATCCTGGCAGTAGCTATAGGTGGGTCATACCGGGTCTCTGATACCGAACTGATTCAGTTTGATAAGCCGTGGGCTAGGCTCGATACTAAATGGGACGGCACAGACCGGACAATGAAGTTACAGCAAGAAAACGGCCGCTTGCAAAAGAACTATGTGTTTGATGACAAGCCGTATAAAATCCTCACCTATGCCCAGACCCTGCCGGTGGTATTATTTGAACCCAATCACCTCCAGTTACTACACGGCCAACCCGAGCTACGCCGGGCATATTTGGATACGTTGCTTGAGCAGACGGTTCCAGAGTTCAAGAATCTGCGAAAACAGTATAAGCGTGCCCTGGCCCAGCGTAATGCGCTGTTGAAATCACACAGAACCCCAACAAAAGACCAATTGTTCATATGGAATCTGCGCTTGAGCGAACTCGGTGGTGCGGTGGCCCGCCGGCGGCTGCAGCTGGTGACTGACATCCAAAAGGTACTGCCTGGGCTTTATGATGAAATAGCTGGTAATACACGTACACAAACAGCAATCAAGTATATAAGTAAGTTGCCCGCGGATAATTACGAAACCGTCCTCCTGCAGGCGTTGGAACGCTCTTACGACCAAGATGTAGCACGTGGTTTTACGGGTTTTGGTCCGCACCGGGATGATTTTGTGGTGCAGTACAACGATCACCCAGCAGCAGATGTTGCCTCGCGCGGCGAGACACGTACTGCCCTGCTTGCCCTGAAGATTTTTGAACTCGAGCTCTTACAGCGATTGCGCGGCCAAAAACCCCTGTTATTACTTGATGATGTATTTAGCGAGCTTGATGGCAAGCGCCGCCACAGCTTGGCAGCGTTTCTGCAAACTCATCAAACTTTTATTACGACAACCGATGCCGATCTGGTTATGCATGACCAGATGCAACAAAGCAGTATCATTGCACTTCAGACCAACTAGTACCGAGGCTCACCTTTTAGGAAGGCAGGATAGTTTATGATAATCTTATCGGCTTCATAATCATTGCCAAGTCCATGTGCAAGTACGGCTCGCGCTTGTTCTTCGACACCCGGAGCCAGGCTTGTAAGTGTGATAATAAAGGTATCGGCTTCGGGTGAATAGTCCAATTGGTAGGTTGGCTGTTCGACCGGGAGTGTTGCAATGTAAGCATTGCGCTTGCTCGCAGAGGGCAGCCACTTGTCAATGTTCGTATCCCCCCGGGTTATTGACACCTTTACGCGGTCGTAACCCATACGCTCCACAACAACAGCGACATCACCACTGGCCTTCTCGTACTTGCCCTTCATGGTTAGTTTTTTGTCGTTTTCTTTGTTATATTCTTTTACTTCAAATACAACCCCGGGATTAGTATTGGGATCATATTCCGGCATGGTTTGACGAGCAAAAAATGCCAGGTCGGCCCGTATAAAATTGTCAGTACGATTATTGTCAAACGGGCGGTACGCCTCTCCTTTATAAAGGGTAAACGCAGCAGAATCTGGCGAGGGGATGTCACCATCGGTTCTATCCGCCTGGCGGTTGTTGCTCACGGCTACTACCAGAATACTTGCCGCTAATACACAGATACCAAGCAGTATAAGGATTGGATTTTCTCTGAATAGTGTTATCAACCTGTTTTCTTGCTGCATGTCGTTATCCTTTCGGTCCTACATATCGTACTGCCCACGTATAGCTACCATTGCCATCTGCCTGCAGGCCAACGCGGTAGCTGCCAGGGCTTCCGTCGCGTACCCCGGATAAGTATCGGGTACTGCCTGTCTCAACAGTTACAAGTTCTCGGGTAGTGGCGTCATAGCTTACCACTATTGCAACGTGTCCGCTGACACCGGCTGAGTTTGTGCCGCACAAAGTACCCTTGCCCACAAAGTCGCCAGGCTGAATGTCGTGAACATTAATTGTCTGGAAGTCGTCACTCGTCGTATATTCGAACGAACAGGTACCCGGATTATGTCCAAATGTTCTATAGATAGCCATGTTTCCAAGCCCACTACAGTCGAGTATCTGTGGGTTTGGATTCTCGGGCCGATCCGAAAATTCACCAGCATCAGTATTTGGATATCTAATACCAGTCAGCTCATTGATGGCCGTGCAGGCAATAGCAGCATTGCCGTTATTAGCCCCACAATCTT
Source organism: uncultured Candidatus Saccharibacteria bacterium (assembly GCA_964549985.1). Classification (GTDB taxonomy): domain Bacteria; phylum Patescibacteriota; class Saccharimonadia; order Saccharimonadales; family JACDBH01; genus CAZJWS01. The sequence goes on from CAZJWS010000006.1 coordinate 15,168, forward strand.
GTATGTAGCGTGCAGCATCACCGGTAGCTGGCTGGCTGCTGCAACTGCCGCCACCTCCGCTACTGCTATACACGCCCGACTCACGGCCAGCCTTGGTGACTTCCCACATTTGGTCCATATAGTGTGCAACATCGTTGTTGCCCTGTGCACGGGCATTGACTTCGGCAGCGGTGGTGGCATTTGGTGCCGACCAGCCGGTTCCTTGATTGTAATATGCACCGGCAAGTCGGACGGTCATAGGGTTGGCATCTGCACGGCGTGGTACGCGGTAATCACCCTCAGCACCAAGCTCAGTTGCACTATCGACACCAAGTGACTTCATGAACGCCGCAGCCATCAGTGCAGCATCTTCTGGTGTGGCGCGGTCAACAATCCCATCCTTATTGCCATCTACGACATACGAGCCGTCCTGCTCAAACTCACTATCGTTATTGAGCTGTCTGATGACCCTGCTCGTAAAAGCTCCGCTGCCGCTATACCATTGATCAGGAGCGGGCATGAAGTCTCGTGCTGCCTGGTCAATAAACTGGAATGGCCCGGTAGCAGAAGCACTGTTGCGCCGCGGATTACTTGCAAATGATTCAGGTGTATCCCAGCCCGTTTCTATCGAGAGCAAGGCCGCCAGTACGGCAGGGTCAACCCCAAACCGGTCTCCAGCCATCTGGAGGATAGGTATCCACTGTGCGGGCAATTCTTTGACGGCTCGCCACACGGTAGCGCTATAGGTCCCGCCCGCTCCACCGCCGGAAGAACCAGAGCCCGGGCCACAAGAGCAGCTCCCTGATGATGTGCTTGAGTTGGTACCGGCGGCGGGCGGATCACGCAGTTCTTTGACAATAAAGTCGGCCATTGCGGGGTAGTTCCCAGGGTGCAGTCCATCAGGAAACGGTATTGCTGGCTCATCAGGGGTTCCTGGTGCAACAGCCCTGGTATCCCATCTAAGGACTGGAATATTGTGCTGGGCAGCAACTTCATTGAGAGCTTCGTTTAGGATTGGCATAGCCACATCCATATTGAACCGCCCCCAATCTGTTCGTAGTTCGCCGGTCATGTAGAAGTTTGTCCAGTAGATAGTTATATCTTGGTTAACTGCCTTGATATCGGCGATCATTTGTTCCATCAAGCCCTTGACAACTTCTTTACCTCCAGCAACAGGAGTGTTACCGCGTACAACATCACCGAGGTTGTTAGTACCAAGGTTAATCAGCACAGAACCCACGGCACCAAGTACCTGTGCATTTGCTGGTACCCTACTGATTCCCCACCGCAAATCCTCGCCTGGTACGGCATCAATCATACTGTTGTCGGTTTGCCAGCCGCTGGCATTGAGATTGGTGGCAAGGTCATTGGGTGGCGTCTGTATACGCATGCCATGGGTGATTGAATCACCAAATACGAACAAACTACCGCCCACTGATCCGCCCGGGCGTGTCGGGATGGCGCCGGTTGGTGTACAGGCGGTGTTGCCGGTGCAGTTTACGACTGCTACGCCCAAATCACGCAGTAGCTCCTCGCTGCAATTATCCTGGTAGCTGTTGATGTATTGGGCCTGTACCGAGTTTAGTGGTGTGACAAGGAAAACTAACAACATAACAACAACCAGCGAGCGGGTCGGCAAAGATCTTAGACCAGTCAATAGGCGTGCTTTATTCATTGTTCAGACTATAGTAATAATCAGCGGCTGCTTGTGGAATCTCCAGATCGCTGTGATTACTGACTTTCTGGCTGTCTATGCGCAGCCATTCATTTGTCTTAGTGTCATAGGTAATCATAATCGGGTAGCTTGTTTCGTCGCCGTGTTCGGGTTCGGATGCATTATGAATGACAAATACAATTGTCAGTCCAAAGGTACGGATTCCTTCGATGTTGCCGGATGTACCGCTCATAACACTGCGCACGATGTCTTCTGCGGTTCTTGGGTTGCCATTGATTTCTATTTGTTCTTTGCCAAAGAAACTTAGTGATACTTTTGCCTGGCCGTCCTGAATGAACGGTCCGCGTAATGTGGCCGTGTGGTTGCCTGGCCAGGTCCTTGTCTTGTATATTGTTCCGCCAGGTCCGGACGGATAGAGCCGCTCCTCGCCTAAGTAAACGCGGCTCTCGATAGGATTATGGTTCCCGGTTACGGTTACTTCCAGGGATGGCTTGGAAACCTGCAGGAAAACCCAGATTGCTCCGCCCAAAATCCCTAAGATTACAACTGCAAGAAAAATTCTCTTAAGCTTTTGTCCAGCCATAGTATTACCGTACCAACCCTTCCTCAAGCAGTCCAACAATTGCATCGGCGTGCCGGTTTAGATAGCTTGATGAAACAATAGCGTCCAGCTCAACTAACAAGGCCGGCGTACCAGTTGTAGCTGCGTACCACGACTCAAAGAACCCGGGCCCCTGGTTATTATTCAGGAAGGGGTGATTTGCGAGGGTTGCGTAGCGTCGAGCCAGCGGCCGTGATACGTCAGAGTTTGGCCCCGACGGCGCCACCCAGTTAATGTTATCGTGGTAGCTTATAACCAGACTGGATCTGCCCAGATCTGTCAGGAAATTCTGTATAGCTTGTGTCTCCGGTTCACTGGCCGGCCCGGTTCCCTTCCAGTTTCGAGTGGTGTCTACGCTGCTTGGGGTTGCATCTTCCCATCGGTAGTCGAAGTTGCGGTTCAGGTTTACACCATTGGCATTAAACCGCGGCCGGGGGCTCTGCCCGCTCAGGCCCGCCTTGTTAATCTCAGGAATAGCTATGATGCGCACATCGGGCGGCAAGGCTTTATTAAACAGTAATTCCTGAG
>CAZJWS010000007.1:0-1974 GCA_964549985.1 uncultured Candidatus Saccharibacteria bacterium
AAGCTCTTCTTTGCACCACCCCCGGATTTTTTTGAACGAAACGGTTTTTTCTCCATAAGAAACTATTATACAGATCTGTTCTGTCTGTTGCTACTGAATTACGAGCGATTTGAATTCTGCGCGGGTTTTACTAAAAGAAACCTTGCTGGCCGAGTCCAGCAGCAGCTCGGTATTAGGCTGGGCTGTGCGTATGGCAACCGTAAGCCGCTCTACCAGCCAGCGTGACAGTTGCCGCTTGCCATTGGCCCGCAGCCACTCGGCTACCAACTCAGTTGCCACGCGGTATGGCAACGAGGCCACGTCACGACGACGTAATGCCCGGCGGCTTGGCTGTGTGTGCAGCAGGGTCTCCAGCTGCACGTCGATAGCATGATTGATCTCGCGTTGCCGGCGCAGCAGCGCTACAAGCTTGTGGTAATCCTGTGGAGATTTGGCTTTGACTTTGGGAATAATACTGTGGCGCACATAGTTGCGTTTGTAGTCCTGATTGCTGTTGGTGCTGTCCTCGTGCCACGTCAAACCATTAGCCTCGGCATACGCGCGTAGTCTGCTTTTGGGCACATGAGCCAAAGGCCGAATAATACCATTAGTGGTTTTGAGTGATGACAAGCCCTTGCGGCCGGTACCGCGCATCAGGTTGAGCACGGCGGTCTCGATCACATCATCCAGGTGGTGTGCGGTGATAATCCCACGGGCGCCGCTATGCTCTTGTACTTTACGCAAAAAAACGTAGCGGGCTTCGCGCGCTGCAGCCTCGCTGGCATCAGTTCCCAAATTACCTTCTTCGAACACAAAAGGTAAGCGATGTTTATGCGACACCTCGTGCACCAATAGCCGGTCAAAGTGCGATACATCACGGATCCCATGGTCGAAGTGCGCCACGGTGAAAGACAAGGGTGCAGGGTGCAGGGTTGAGGGTGTAGTTTTTCTGGTCTCCCCTCCACCCTCCACCCTTGACCCTTTACCCTGTTTCTTTGCCAAGATATCAAGCAAAACCATACTATCCACGCCGCCGCTCACCGCGACCACGTAGTGCCCAGGCTCAAGCCGAATCATATTCTCGATGTTCACTGATATAATCTTAGCAGTATGCAGCTCACTTTTGTAACCGGTAATGCTAAAAAGTTTGCAATGGCTCGAGCATCTTGCACACCGCATGGTATAGAGCTCGTGCAACTTGTATTGGATATTGACGAAATCCAGGGCGAAGACCCGCGCGCCATCATCAAGGCCAAGGCAGAGCAGGCTTACCATCTAGTCAACAAGCCTGTTGTCGTCAGTGACGACTCGTGGTATATCCACGCACTCAATGGTTTTCCCGGGCCCTATATGAAGTCAATCAATCATTGGTTCGAACCGCAAGACTTCCTCAACCTCCTACGCGACAAGAACAACCGCCGGGGCATGGTCGCCCAACTACTGGCATATTACGATGGCAAGTCCTTTGAAATCTTCCGCAAGGATGTAAGCGGCTCATTTGCCAACGACATCCGCGGTACGATGGCCGACCCCATCCGCAATGTATTCTGCGTGGACGGTGATAATGGAATGACACTAGCCGAAGTCGAGGCCGCAGGATTGATCAACAGCTCAGAACGGCTTGCCCGGCATCCTAATCCGTGGGATGACTTTGCCGCCTGGCTCAAGAAACAGGTTTAAGATTCGCTGGCGTCAAAGTTGCCTTCCTCGGGAATATGATCGGCCGAACGGTCCGGCAACTTCCGGAAAGCAATAATAGATGCCAGTGCAATGAGGGCCGCACTCACCAGCAGCGAATAATGATAGCCGCTCATCCACGCCTCTTTGGCAGCATGCACTAGTGGCTCACCCTCTGGTCCTAACTTCTGTGTTACCGCCAAGGCACCCGCCAGCGACTGCTCGGCCACCATTTGGGCATTTTCGGGCAACCCGGCCACAACCTCGGCAATCTTATGACTGTACTGCGAGGCCAGTAAGCTGCCCAGAATTGCGATA
>CAZJWS010000007.1:1984-7627 GCA_964549985.1 uncultured Candidatus Saccharibacteria bacterium
CCCAGTTCGCGCGTGGTATCGTTCATGGCCGAACCCATTCCGGCACGGCTGCGTGGTACTGACGACATGAGCAAATCAGTAGTTGGCGACATCGCCGTAGCCATACCAGAAGCCACCACTACCATACAGAACACCAGATACGCAAACGATGAATCCACACCGATCCGCGACAGCAGAAAAGTCCCAATTGCTACCAATAACATTCCTGACCCTACCACACGCCGCTTACCAAATCTCTCGACCAATTTAGGTGACTGTGGTGCCACCAGCATCATCGTAAACGCTACCGGCAACATCCGAACCGCCGCCTGCAGCGGACTATAGCCAAGGACCAGTTGCAGCAGCTGGCTCATATTGAAGAAAATCCCCATCAGCGAGAAAAACACCAGCGTCAAAACCAGCGCACTCACCCCAAAGGCTGGCACCTTAAACAAACGCACGTCAAGCATAGGGTGCTTATTCTTGAGCTCCCACCAGATGAATGCCGCAAGCCCGCCCAGCCCCAAACCGCCGAGCAACAGTGTTTGCCCCGCCAACCAGCCGTTGTGCGGTGCCTCGATAATGGCATACACCAGTGCCACCAGCCCGATAATAGACAGTACCGACCCAATGGGGTCCAACTGCGAATGTTCCGGATCGGCCGTCCGCGGCACCAAAAACAGCCCAGCCAGCAGTGTAATGGCAATGATCGGAATATTAATCAGGAACACGGCGTGCCAGCTGTAATGTTCCAGGATGAATCCGGTCAGTAACGGCCCCAGCGCCACACCGCCGCCGCTTACACCGGCCCAGACGCCAACGGCCCGGGCGCGCTCTTTGGGCGGGAAGACATTGGTCAATATCGACAGCGTTGCGGGCATAATCATCGCCCCGGCTGCACCCATGACCGCACGCGCCGCAATTAACTGACCCGCGGTATCAGCAACTGTGGCCGCATAGAGTGACGCAAAGCCAAACAATACTAGACCAGTCTGCAAAATACCCTTGCGTCCAAACCGGTCACCCAGCGCACCCATTGTAAACAGTAAGCCGGCAAACACCAGCGAGTAAGCATCTACCATCCATTGCAACTGCGCATTCGTAGCCTGCAAATCGCGGGCCAGACTTGGCAAAGCTACGTTTAAGGCGGTGTTACCAATCATCACCACCATCAGTGACAAACACAGCACTGCAAGTGTCTGCCAGCGCCGGGCATAGACCTTCTCGGGTATGTAATCCCGTCGTTTAATCAGGCGTAATTTAGAGCGGACAAATTCCACGGGGGCTTCCCTTTCTGCATTTTGTGCTATACTATATTTAGTATAGTAATGTATCGATTTTACATCTGTTAATAGACAATACTATATAAAGTATAGCAATGAGCAGGGAACTACACAACCAGTTTTTACAAAAATTGCAGGACGACCCTGCGCCCTACCAAGAGTTCCGCACGGTACTCAAGATTATTGGCGACAAATGGTCGGTCCTAATCCTCGTCACGCTGTTTGACTGCCCCCGCCGTTTTGGCGAAATTGCCGACGAGCTTCCCGACCTCAACCCACGCACCCTGACCGCCAAGCTCCGCCGCCTGGAAAAGTTCGGCCTCATCACCCGCCGCAAGTACAAAGAATTCCCTCCCCGCACCGAATATAGCGTTACTGACAAGGCAGTAGAACTCAAGAAGGCCATCCTAGAGCTCAAAAAATGGGCCCGCAAATACTGCCGCTAGCAATGGTAGAATAACAGCAATGAAGCAACTATATTTTATTCGCCACGGCTTGAGCCAGGCTAACGTAGATAAAATCTGGGGTGGCCACACCGACTCGCTCCTGACTGACGAGGGCAAATCCCAGGCTGCCGCCGCGGGCGAAAAGCTCAAGGAACAGCGCATAGCAATCGACCTTATTATCGCCTCTCCCCTACTGCGAACTCAAGAAACCGCCCGTATTATTGCCGAACGTATCGGCTACCCTGTCGAACAAATCCTGACCGAAAAACTTATTATGGAGCGGAGTTTTGGCAAAGAAGACGGCCAATCTATCGAAAAGTTTTTTGAAGACAAAGTATACAAAGATATGGACAGCGTCGAAGAGGTCGAGACGATTGAGCAGTTGCAGTTTCGGGCTACAGAAGCACTTGAAGCACTTAAGGTTCGGCCTGAGGAAAATATCCTTATTGTTAGCCACGGCGCCTTTGGCCGGGCAATTCGCCGAGCTGCCAAAGGCGAACCTTACACCAACGAATATATTATCGATTGGGCCAAGAATCAGATTTCCAACGCCCAAATTATTCAATTGGTATAAAACTACCGTACGCTATCCGCAACGACGGCAGATTCATCACGCTGCGCCCATTCAGGCTCTCCGCCCAAAGCACCGGTACTTACTAACGCGTTAATTACACCTCGGAGAATATTTGCCCGTCGTTCTGTAGGCAAAGCCGCATAGTCGACAACCTTCAGAGCGGCATCAAGCACTTTATGAGCGCACGGACCTACCTGAGGCGAATCGCTTTGATAAATCTCCCGGTTTAGATGTTCAAATCTGCCTACTAATTCTTCGCCGACTGTTTCGCCGACTTTAACTGCTTCTTCCGGATCGGCCCACAATTCATTGCCACCGTACATATGATTTTCGTACTTTCCCAGAAAATGCGTACTATTACCCCTCAGCATGTTTTCTCCTAGTTTTATGGCCCTATCATAAATTAAGCCATCTGGCATCTGCAAGCATAAGAAAAGAACTCCATATGCGGAGTTCTCATTAGTTCTTTTGGTAGCGGCGACTGGATTTGAACCAGTGACCCCAGGCTTATGAGTCCTGTGCTCTAACCAACTGAGCTACGCCGCCTCGTCACCGTATAAGGGTGGGATAATCGCACTGCCAGCAAATCAAGTTTGCCTGGCACTGTTGATTATCCCACCAAGCCGGTTCCTCTCAAAATCCCAAACATACGGCAGCCGCCGGATTGGTTTGGTATTTTGGTTTTCAAGACAATTCTAGCATATTTTATCCCTGTTAGCTAGAGTGAAACCTGCTCCCAGCTTGGCAAACCTTCATCAAAAATATAGCGATAGATATCCTGATTACCGGCAAATATCTCTTTGGCACCCATGGCCTCGAGTTCTTCGCGGGTGACAAACTTGATTTGATCGGACTCGTTTTCGGCAATCTGATGAGCCGGCTCCTGGTCAGTCACAAAGGCATAATCAATCGACGTATGATAATGCCGATCCCCCGCCAGATGCGTATTGATATTAATCGGCTGCGGATGCAGCTCGGTGCCCGTTATCTTACCCATCCTCTGCTTTGGCTGTAAAAGTTTTAACTGGGTTAAATCATAGCCCGTCTCTTCGAGCAGTTCATGTTTTACGGCTTGCCATGGATTCTCGTTTAATTCGACATGACCACCAAATTGCATCCATACATGGTATTTTTTGTGCAAATGTAGCATAGCTTTTGGCTGCTCAAAATCCGTACGGATTACGTACATGCTTACGGTTAAATCGTGCTGGTCGGGTTCGGTATGAATATGCGGCATGCCCCTATCTTATCTGTTATGTTCGTATTTTGCACCAGCTTGTAGACAAAAATACTTTAAAATGTTGCGCATCCACTCTATAATGCGTACAGTACGAGCTAACGATAAGGTATACTTAGTACCAAACCAGTTGGCGAAAGAGGTTTCTCCACCTGTAGAGGGATATGACAGCAATGGGATTATTTGACAAAATCAAAGATAACGCCAAGACAATCAGCATGAAGGCTATTGAGGCTACTCGCGAGTATGACGAGGAGTATGCAGCCGAGCAGCAATCTGCGCGGGCCACCGCCTCTACGCCTGCGCCAACTCCCGCTCCCTCCAAACCGGCTCCAAAAGTCGTGGAAGAGCCTGTGTTTGAAGAAGCAGTGATCGAAACGCCTGTTACCGAAGTGCCAAAGCCTGCTAAACCCGAAAACAAAGAAGAAAAGCCAGCGCCAAAAGCCGAAGGAAAACCCAAGGAAAAGGAAGAAGCGCCCAAAGAAAACAAAAAAACAGAAACAAAGGAAGAGCCGCGCAAATCCCGAGTGACAGAGGTGCCACGCTCTTCTATAAAGATTGCCGACGGCCCTACGGTCAAGGCCAAGCCCGCTGCTTCTGGCAAACCCTACACACCTTCCTATAAGCTGCCCGCAAAGTCAGATGATGATACCAAGGCGGATACCAAAACAACCGAGCCCGCTAAAACCCCCGCCCCACGCCTCAGCCGCATAATAGATGTCACCCCTGGCAAGATTACCGACCCCACCAAGCAAGCTATCTATGCCCGTGAGCGAGCCGCATTGGCCGCCCTGGCTAGTCAGCGCAAACTCAACGGCACCGTTGCCCTTTATGTCACTCAACACCTGAACTTTAAGACTCGCGTGTATGTAGACCGCATCGAATACAGTGGTTCTTTTGGTAAGAATGTAGTGCCCATAGAGCAAGTTGCCTGGGTTAAACTACGCGCCGGCGGCACTGGTGTAATCATAGAGACTATCGAGGGCAAGCGCATCGTTATGGTTATTAAGCCAAAGGATCGGCTGGAATTTGCCGATGCCGTCCTAAAAGTCCAGGCTATGCAGCCAAAGCGCCAACAGTTCAAAGACACCAAGACCGTCCGCATAGATCAGCTCGAGAAATTCTCGGAAGGTGTGGACGAGCTTGAAAAACTCGCCAAACTATTCGACAAGGGCATCTTGAGCCAAGAAGAGTTCGACACAAAGAAGAAGCAAATCCTTGGCATATAGATAAGTTATAGACAAAGTAAAAGCTCCCTTTGGGGAGCTTTTACTTATAGGCGGGCAATCTCTTTGTCGATTGCGAGTATTGACTCGTCGTTGGTTGGCAAGAGCTCAAAGTTGAATCCGCTTTTCATTGTTAATTCCTTTTTTATATTTAGTTTTATTATTTTTGTTTGTCAGTCAGTATCTACATATTAGCATAAGCTTGTTTAATTGTCAATAATATTTATGCTTTTCTTTATATTTAACCTGTTAAGTGATTGCTTTTTAAACGTAAAGGTGCTTTACTTAGCTTGCAGGTACTAATCTGTTCTTAGCAGTCAATGAAAGTTCACCTTAGGTTTTAACGTTAGGGTATGAGTTCGAGACAAAGATAAGACGGAGATAAAAGGTCGAACGTTACTCTGCGTTAACAAGTAATCCTAAGGATTAGAATGTACAAACTATTTGTAGGCGGACTTCCGTTCGCTACTACCGAAGATGAGCTACGCGATCTTTTCGCTGCTCACGGTACCGTTGCTTCAGCCATCGTGGTCAAAGACCGCGAGACTGGCCGTAGCAAGGGCTTTGGCTTTGTCGAGTTTGAGAACGACGACGAAGGCAAAGCTGCAGAGAAGGCCCTCAACGGCTCTGATCTGGGTGGCCGCTCAATCACTGTCAACGAGGCTCGTCCTCGCGAAGAACGGCCTCGCCGTGATTTCGGCGGTGACCGCGGTCAGCGCAGCTGGTAATTTGTCAGCAATAAAAGACCCCTCCTGAGGAGGGGTCTTTTATTTGTCCGTTGTACTATAAGACCTATTTTGCGGACCTACTTTTTACGGATTGCAACGACCAGGCTCACCACGGCTAACACTAGTGCTATCAGCCCTACATAGAGAGCACGGTCGGCTGATTTATCAGC
>CAZJWS010000007.1:7637-10846 GCA_964549985.1 uncultured Candidatus Saccharibacteria bacterium
AGTACGGTTTGTTACCTTCCTCTTCAGATGGCTCCTGCTCCCAGGCAACAACCGTTCCATCACCGTAGGTTTCGTATGCCCTCCACTTGAGCTCGGTTGCTTCCGCTGGAGCCATAGCACCAAACAAGAAATCATCCTTTAGATCAACAGGTACTGTTTCGCCGGCGCTAGTCCAGATAATCTCGGTGGCGGTTACGTCCTCTCCTTCGCCGGTCTTTGTGACCTGGATACTCCAACCCGGCTTAGCAAATGGACGCACTGACTTCAGCCCTTCCGGGATTACTAAACGTACCCCAACCACTGGCGTATCATGCTCGTTTGGTACACCAACCGAGAAAGTTGCCCGCTCCGATGTCTTGACCTGTGCAGGACGTACCACTACATGGGCAGCAGCCGATCCCACGGCTAGAAAGCTCAGTGCGATACTTACCATACCAACACTGGCAACTTTTTTGATAAATCTAATCATACCCTCTCCTTATTACCACTTCGTAAACTTAGCAATCATCTGGCGACGACTTATCACCACAATGGATAGCACCACTATACCACACAGGCCCGCCACCAGACCAAACTCAGCCCATGCGTAACGCGGCTGATCCAACGGCGATGCCACGGTACCCCTGGTGACACGCAGATCATAGGTAAAGGTGGTCGGGGGCAACTGGCTGGCCCTGCCCGCATAGATGGGCGTTGCAATCAGCTCGAGGGTGTATGCACCCTGTACCGGGAATACATAAGCACCCCCGACTGCCGTAGGACCCATAGCCATTACAGAAGCTGGCATCTTTTGGCCAGTATTATCTACAATGTTGAGGCGAAAGATGTAATCATCAGTATTAATGGTGTCGCTTTTGATATCAAAATAGAAACTCGTCCGGCTGCCGGCAATTGGATCGTCATCAGGGGTAATATGAGTGATCACACCCGCATTGCCCGTCTCATCAGTGAAAAACACGTGTGCGCTAGCCGATTGGGCCGGTCCCAGTAACAAGGCAAGAAGCATTGCAATGAGTGGTATAAGCCGTTTCATTAGTGCTCCATTATATTTACATGAGACTGGTGGTAGCCCTTGACCCATCTTGGCAAGTAAGCAATGAGGGCAACCGACCACACAAAGAAAGTAATGAATACGATAATAAGCGAGAGTTGGCCAATACCCCTAAAGCGTTTCTGTAGCTGCTTTGCTCCGCGCCATGATTCAAGTGCGGCAAGTAGTACAAGCGCCCAGAAGAATCCCCAACGCACCCAGGCATAGCCAGTGTGTGTGCCAATCATCCAGACATGCAGAAAGACCAGGATAGCCCCTATGTACCCCAGCCTGTGCAGCCATTTCCAGCGCGGAAAAGTCATCCAAGCAATAACTTTGTCAAAAGAAGTTACCGCCATAAGAAGCAAGAAGACCAGGGCCACAGAACCGAGTAGAATGGCGGCCTGAAAACGACTCGGCAGCAGAAACAGGTTACCAACGCCACCAATCTGGCCAAAGATGCCAAATAGCATATGAAGGGTTGCAAAATAAGCCGCCGACACACCCAAAGCCCGACGCGCATAGAGGTACTGACGCATAAAACCCGCCTTGCCAAAAATACTGCTTAGCGGCGTTGCGAGTAGTGCCAAGTACCAGAAAAAGAGTGCCGTAAAGCCGTACACCTGCTGCACCCGAATTTTATACAGTACATCACTGGAGACAGCACCACGAAAATAAGATACCACTACAATACTGATCAATACAGAGAATAACAGGATATAAAACCGGCTATTACTTACGAATAGCCCGGGCCTTTTGCCAAACCAGCGCGTATCAGCCGCCTTTGTCTTCGCTTTCCCTGCTTCTGCCATATGTTAACTAAAGTATACACGGAAAGCCTGGCAGGAAGTGTTGATTTGCCTGCTTGCAAATGAACACAGTAGCTTTCATACTGGTATGCACATGCGAGAAAAGACTAAGTCATTTGCCTCGTCATCAATGAGCTATATTAAGGCAAACTTCGGGTTTATCCTCATTATTCTGTTTATTATTGCCGGTGCCCTGCTGTCGGCAACCTACGCTTTTTTGCGAGCAGACAACTCTCGGCCGACTCCCCAGGCCGCTGCCACGGAAATTGCTGTCCAAAAATACGAGCATTTGGCAAGCGTAGAGGTTATTCCTGTCCAAACCCCTGACACTCCGCAGGACAACCATACTGACACCGCCCCGCCGGCTGCCCCTGAGTCACCGGCTACTCTTGGCGTCAGTGTTGATTGTGCACAAGTGAACTCCCGGACCGGAAAGAAGGTTCTCTCGCTACAGGAGAGGCTTAACTCCCTTCTCTCGAGCTTAACCATCAAGAGGCTGTATGCGGAAGTCCTCGCCGCCTACGACGTTTACTCAGGCGAGGTACGCGCCCAAGGATGCGCCCCAACCCTCCCAAAACCATTGCTCCCTTTCCGGTAAGCTGGTATTCAGCGTCTTACAGCAGGACAGTACGGCACGAGGCGCAGTTGACAGAAAATGCATCTTAGGATAAGATAAAAACTGCTTAAAATTAAGATGCACACACCAAATGAAGCTTAACAATTTACTAAACCAAGCAAACTTGTTTGCTGTTTAGGAAATTGAGAGGAGATGGCTTGGTGGGATAATCAAGAGTGCCGGGCAAATTTATTTTGCCGGCAGTCCGATTATCCAACCATTACACATCGACGACGCGGGGTGGAGCAGTGGCAGCTCGCGTGGCTCATAACCACGAGGTCCCAGGTTCGAGTCCTGGCCCCGCTACCAAGATAAGAATCTCATTCGTAAGAATGGGATTTTTATTTTGGTCACGAGCCAAGATCCGGTTCTGGGGCACAGCAGCTTCAGCAGATGCTATGATTAACCCATGAACAGTATCCCGTGCGATGTTGTAATCCTGCCCGAGCCGCTTTTGGCCAGCAAAGCAATAGCAGCGAGCCAGAAACTAGAACAGTTTGATGGTGTCTACACACTAAAAGATGGCGAATGCTATCCACATGTATCCCTATACATGCTAGAACTAAAAGCCGAAGACATTCCAAAGGTAGAGGAACTACTTAAAGGTATATCGCTAAATTTTTCGCCTTTTGAGCTGGAGGCATACCGCTACGACCATACGATGGGTTTTATTGATGCAGAGTACAGAAGAACTCCTGAACTTGATAATCTACAGAAACGGGTTATTGAAGCTCTTAACCCAATTCGTAATGGC
>CAZJWS010000007.1:10856-17144 GCA_964549985.1 uncultured Candidatus Saccharibacteria bacterium
GTAATGGCATGAGGGCAAAAGACAAAGAGCGTATGCTGACAGCAGAGGGTACGGCCTTACAGAATTTCCAGGATTATGGATATAAATATGTTGGTGAACTTTTTCGGCCACACATTAGCCTGACTCGCTTACAGGAAACTAACGACTCTGCATTAGAGTTACTTGAAGATGCAGCTAATTTTAGCGGTGAATTCTTGCGACTTGGGCTGTTTGAAATGGGAGACAACGGTACTTGCGTTAGAGAGATCAGGGCATTTGATTTTATAGCGTAGGTTCTAGTCTACTACGGTAGAGTAATTAACCGCTAAAACGCCTCTTGATAAATCTACCCAGCGAGATAACTCGCCCAAGATAAGGGATACAGCTCCAATTCAATTGCATGAACTTTGTTAAGAAAAAAATCCGGCCCTCAGGCCGGCTTTTTTGGCTACCTATACACCGGAGATTGTAGAATCCGCCTTGTGGCAGTCGGCACAATAACCATCCACCTCAAACTGGTGGCGGCGCGGTATAAAGCCAACTTTTGCCGCAACGCTTTCTATAAACTCATCTATGTGCGCTTCGTCCTCGATATCTATAATTTTGCCGCATTTTAGGCAACTTAAGTGATGGTGATGAGCTATAAACTCATCGGACAGTTCCAGTTTATATTTCCAGCCAACATAAATGCGATGCACGATACCAAGTTTTTCAAACAGTTCAATATTGCGATAGATACTCACGCGGTCAACCTTGCCGGCAGCTTTTGCCAGTATTTCCCGCACCGACTGCGGCTCGGGGCTTATAAGCAGCTCAAAGGTATCCTCGCGCGCTTCAGTAAGGCGGTAGCCACCCTTGGCAAGTATTTGCCTGAATTTGTGTATATCATCTGTTGGCATGTTTCAATAATACACCTTAATGCAACAAAATTGCAATAACATAGCTCTTAGGCCTATGCTGTTTTTATGAGTGAAACAATTACCCAAACAAGAGTTGAAGACGCTATTGCCAGCGCTAATGCATTCTTGAGTACAGAGCGAGGAGCAAGCATAGACGGCGACTTTGCAAGCCATCAAGTCGCCGAACAAGTAACTACCGTCCGAGAACGCGCCGAGGCACTCCTGCGCTCAATCCCGCACCCGGAATTAGATGGATTGTATGTACCCCTCAGCAAATATAATGCCGCAGATTACAATGAGGCAGTTGCCGTCCTGCCCGGCTACTTTGTACTTATACCTTCCGCGCTTATAGACCGTGGTACATCAGTTTTTTATCCGGCAGTTGTCAGCGAAGATAGCCTAAAGTCCAACGAAGTCCGCCTGCATGCCCTAAGAAGACCATACCGGCAGCGGGCGCACTACGGTGCATCAATGATGCTCTCTGCAGCTGGCCAGTCAGAAACCAGGGGAATTGGCGACCACGGACGCACAGCCAATGATGGTATCGAGGCAGAACATTTTGCCACGCTATTGGCGGCCGGTAGTGATACATCGGTGCAGGCAGCATGGCAATCCGGCCAACACATAAACCACTTATGGCGGGAACGGCCCGCCAATTCAGTGACTTCCGAGGTGTCAAAGCGATTATTTGGCGACGAAATTCCGCTGACTACGGTCACGATTACCCGCCAGCAAATAGAAGCCGGCCAGGCCATGCTGCTTTGGTACGATGATATACGAGATCGCCAAACAGGCGCACCCGAGACAGCAACCAAAGCCAGGGCGCTGGAAACCTACCAGGCATTGGGTTATGAGACACTTCGGGCCAGCAATCCACGCGGTCTTGATGCCGTCAAGAGGCTGATAGCATGAATGGGCTTGAACAAGCGCCTCGGCTCAGAAACACGCCCGACTTTGGTATGGAGCTTGATATGGGCGGATTTGATATCAATACTGCTTTTCTAGAAGCTGTCTCAGGAGTCGCAAGCGACACCGAACTGGCGCTGGAAGAAAAGGTGCGGCGCATGGAAGTCATTGTCAGCGAGGGTACAAGTGAAATATACCGTGACTTTGTGGACTTTAGAGTAATGGCTGCACAAATAGAAATGATGTGCAGCCACGACCACGCCCTAGGCCAATCGATACAGGGTAACGAAACTTTATCTACTTTTATAGATAGCCACCGGCCCGATGAAATGCACAGCCACACCGCCAACCCACAGGACCGGCATAAAGATAAAGACGACTATGAGATAGATCCCAAAACAGGCAAAAAAACCAAGAAAAAGAAACGCATCGGCTGGTTTGACTTGTTCTTCAAGTAACTGGCTCCTGGTTAGCCTTGTCTCCTGCTGCCACCAGTGTATACTGCAGATAGACCCATGGAACATCAAAATACTCCTCCAGAAAACCACACCACACATCACAACCCCGGACCAGTAAAGGGTGAGAAAGTTGATGTCCTAGGAATTATCAGTGTCATGTGTGCATCTTTTGGATTTGCACCCCTGGGACTCATCTTTGGTTTGGTCGGTGTCAGAAAGGCAAAAAGAGAGGGCTATAACCCCATTATCTCGCGTATTGGCTGGATCATAAGCTTGGTATTTACCATCCTCATTGGTCTAGTTATTGGGCTCATAATCCTGCTCTTTGCATTTGCGGCCAACCGATCCCATGATGTAACTATAAAAAACGATATTAACCAGTTAAATGGTGAACTATCCGCATACTATTCAAGCTATGGCTACTACCCTGCCAACCTATCTGCACTGAATCCGAACCTTAACCGTACCGACCCAAATGGCCTGCTCTACGTATATGTACCCACCCCTACAGACTGCGTCGAGTGCACAGGCTATACCCTGCAGGGCACACTAGGAAACGGAACCGTGTATAAATACATCGCTACCGATGCCGCCCCAACCCAGGAGCCAGACGAGCCCGCGCTACTCCTAAATTAACTGGTAATACTGCTTGACTCTGAATAGCTTTTATGCTAATATGTATGTATTGTTTATTGGATCCAAGGTTTTGTTCGGCATATTACTTCGGCTTCATCAAGCAATTGAAGTAATTATCTAAAACCAAAGGATCTATTTTTATGTCTTATTCTTATCGTGGGAGCAGAAGCTCCTCTGTTGCGAGCCGCTATGCACGTACCCGTACCGGCCAGCGCCGTAATCAGGGTAACCGCAACACCAAGAAGCAACGCGGCCAATATATTGACCCAAGCCGCTTTGTAAAAGCCGCCAGCTTTACCGAAGTCGAAGTGTATGTACCCACGCACACCTTTGCAGACTTTGCACTCAATCCCCTTTTGCAGGCCAATCTGGCCGCCAAGGGCTATGTGATGCCATCACCTATTCAGGACCAGGCTATTCCTGTTGGATTAAAGGGCCAGGATATCATTGGTATCGCTAATACCGGCACTGGTAAAACTGCTGCTTTTGCCCTGCCCGTTCTGGCACTACTCATGGCCGACAGGCAGTCTGCGGCCCTCATCATTGCACCCACCCGCGAGCTCGCCCAGCAAATCGAAGATGAACTCCGGGCGCTTGCAAAAGGCAGCGGCCTGTACGGCGCATTGCTTATCGGCGGCTCAAGCATGGGCAACCAGCTTCGTGACCTGCGCGCCAACCCCCGGGTCGTTATCGGTACGCCCGGCCGCATCAAAGACCACCTCCAGCGCGGTACCTTAAAGCTGACCAACTTTAACACCGTTGTACTCGACGAGGTTGACCGCATGCTTGATATGGGCTTTGTCAACGATGTTACTGAAATCCTCAGCCACATGAACGAAACCCGCCAGTCGCTCTTTTTCTCGGCAACTATTGATGCACGCGTGAGCAAGCTTATTGATGTCTTTACATCCGATGCTGTGACCATTTCACTTAAAGCAAGCTCAACCAGCGACAACGTACACCAGGATGTCGTGAACTACAACGGCAATGCCGAGCGACTTGATAAACTTCACAACCTGCTTTTGCAAGAAGAAGTAGCCAAGGTAATCTTGTTCGACGAAACCCAGCGCAGTGTTGAGCGCCTTGCCAAAGAGCTGGTTGCACGCGGTTTTGTCGCCGATGCAATTCACGGCGGCAAAACCCAAGGCCAACGCCAGCGCGCCCTGAACAAGTTCAAGAAAAACGAGGTTAAAATCCTCGTTGCAACCGACGTCGCTGCCCGCGGTATTGACGTGGCTGATATTACCCACGTAGTAAATTTCAGCGTTCCTCAAACATACGATGACTACATTCACCGTATCGGGCGAGCTGGTCGCGCTGGTCGCGCTGGCTACGCGCTGACTTTTGTGGCCTCATAAAGCACAGTATCGGCCGACTGCCTGAATTAAGCCGGTGTTCTGCCTGACAGGATACTTACTTTTGGACTTGCGCTCCTGGGGATCTGGTATTACCATAGTGCCATTATGGTAGGAGCCCGTAGGGAAATTATAGGAGCAGACCCGTACACAGAGACTGAGACTATTTGTATGGGCATGGACAGAGCACTTGATAGAGATCTAGACTATACAGGCATAGGCAGTGGCGCGCTTGCAGCAATCCGATTTGCAAAAAACCACGATATTGAACTCAAGGATTTTAATATACCAGTCAGAGATGTGCCCGTAACCGTACGCAACAGCGGCTGCATCGCAGGTGAGTCATCAGTTACTCATGAAACACGGCCCGTAGCGTCCGGCTGCCCGGCCGACGAATCTGAACGCTGTAGTCCTTGTATACTTACTTTTGGGCAGGGCAAAGAACTTTTAGAGGCCTTGGCGCACTATGTGCCCAGAGGTCGTGGACAACCTTTTTAAATCAACTAGTACAGCTATTCTTGTCTCAGAAATATATTCAACCATTTGGTTGAATATATTTCTGAGACTCTTCATTTGTGCATCTACTTTAGGTTGTTATTATTAAGCCTATGGATCTTACCTCGGCTTTCTGGAAAATTCACGAAGGCCTTCCCCGGCAAAACCCTGGCTCAGACCCGGCGACCCGCAGCATGCTGCGCCTGGCTGGTGGTGCCAAAAACTTTACCAATGCCTTGGATATTGGCTGCGGTCCAGGCCGTGCCTCATTGGTACTGGCCGAACAAGGCATTCATGTGACTGCCGTTGATAATTCCAAAGCCATGCTCGCAGAACTCGCCAAGGCAGCCAAAGAACTTACTACTATTGAAGTTAAGCAGGCCGACATCCGCACGCTGCCATTTGCCAACGAAAGCTTTGATCTTATCTGGTCGGAAGGCTCTATCTACGTTCTTGGCTGGGAGAAGGGATTACGGACTTGGAGCCAATATCTCAAACCCGGTGGTATGATGGTAATCACCGAATGCGCCTGGCTTACCGCTACGCCCTCTGATGAGGCTAAAGACTTTTGGCAGCGCGCCTACCCCGCCATGCTTAACGTACCAACTGCTCGCGCTATAGCCGAAAAGTCCGGGCTAGAAGTTGTGCATACGTATATTATTTCTGATAACGATTGGTATGAGGAATATTATAACCCGTTGATGCAGCGCCATGATGATCTCCGGAACGAAACCGACCCTGCAATTCGCCAGGCAATTGCCGTTGGCAGAGCAGAGATTGATATCCGTGATCGACACCCCAAAGAATATGGCTATGTCGGTTTTATTATGAAAAAACGCCCAAGCTAGGCTTGCCACTTCTTTGCAAGCACCGTAAGATTGACTAATCATGGATATCAACCTTAGCTGGCTGCTTACTCTCTGGTTTGCTTTTGAAATTCTTGTCCGCATCGCTGCAGTATTCATCGTCCCGAACAACCGTAAGCCATCGGCCGCCACCGGCTGGTTGCTGCTGATTATGGTATTTCCAACACTGGGACTGTTTGTTTTCTTACTGATTGGCAGCCCCAAACTTTCCAAGCGGCGGCGAGCTGCTCAGAACATTATGGATGGTGTCATCAAGCAGGCCGTAGACGAGGCCGAGGCCGACCCCAAGCTTAGGAGTTTTGTACATTTTGATATGCCTGAACGCTATCAATCTTTTGCGTCACTCAACACCCAGCTAAGTAAGTTTCCGGTTTTTGGAGGCAACAAAATTGAACTATTGCCAGAGTATGATGACATCATCCACCGCATAACCGAGGATGTGAAGAAGGCCAAAAGCTTCGTGCATATTGAATTCTTTATCATTGTGATGGATGAAACGACCGAGCCGCTTTTTGTTGCCATGGAGCAGGCCGTACAGCGCGGCGTAAAGGTCCGCGTACTGTTCGATACCATGGGTGCAGTCCGCTATCCAAAATACCGCGAAATGAAAAAACGCCTCACCGCCAGCGGCATCGCCTGGCACCAAATGCTTCCAATACATCTGCCGGGCAAACGCTACTCCAGACCAGACCTG
>CAZJWS010000008.1:0-496 GCA_964549985.1 uncultured Candidatus Saccharibacteria bacterium
CAATAAAGACCCAATGAAGAAATCAGTTACCCGCCTTTACGAACAATTCCAGCCAAGTAAATATGACCTGCTTCTCAAATTGAACCCCGATAAAATGACCTTTGAGGGCAGCGTTGTCATCAGCGGCAAGCGATTAGGCCGCCCCAGCCAGCGCTTCACGCTCCACCAAAAAGGCCTGCAAGTACTTGGAGCCACCGTTCGGCGCGAAGATAAAAAAGGTGAACAGACCTTCACCGTAGATCGTATTAACACGCACAAATCATACGATGAGGTCCGGATCCACACCAAAGAGAAGCTGACTGCTGGAAATTATGTGGTCATGCTGCACTTCAAGGGCAAGATAACCGACCCAATGAACGGACTCTACCCCTGCTATTTTGCGCATAATGGCGAAGAGAAGAAGCTTTTAGCAACTCAGTTCGAAAGCCACCATGCGCGCGAGGTTTTCCCGTGTGTTGATGAACCCGAAGCTAAAGCTACCTTTGGCCTTGTGCTC
>CAZJWS010000008.1:506-6830 GCA_964549985.1 uncultured Candidatus Saccharibacteria bacterium
CCCTGATAGCGGTACCGTGTTGGCGAACATGCCGATTACCTCCGAAGATACCGACGGCAAGGGCTTACGCCGAACCACCTTTGAAACCACACCAATCATGTCCACCTACCTGGTCGCCTTCGCGTACGGCGATATCGACTACCTAGAGGCCAAGACCAAATCAGGCACGCTCGTGCGCACCTATGCCACCCCAGACAAGGTCAAGCAGACCAAGTTCGCCCTGGACGTAGCCGTAAAGTGTTTGGATTTTTACGAGGACTACTTTGCTATCCCGTACCCGCTTGCCAAGCAGGACATGATTGCCCTGCCCGACTTTGCCAGCGGTGCCATGGAAAACTGGGGGCTCATTACCTACCGTGAACAAACCCTGCTGGTCGATCCTAAATCTACAAGCATTGGCACCAAACAATATGTGGCGATGGTGGTCGCGCATGAGCTGGCGCACCAGTGGTTTGGCAACCTGGTCACTATGCGCTGGTGGACCGACCTTTGGCTCAACGAGGGCTTTGCTTCCTGGATTGAGTTCCTGGCCGTCGACAAGCTCTTCCCAGATTGGGAGATGTGGACCCAGTTTGCCAGCAACGACCAACAGGCCGCCTTTCGCCTGGATGCACTCGACAACACTCACCCTATCGAGGTGCCGATCAACCATCCGGACGAAATCCGCGCTATTTTTGATACCATCAGCTATTCCAAGGGTGCCAGTGTGATTCATATGCTCTATGGTTATTTGGGCGAGAAGGACTTCCGTGATGGACTACGTTACTACCTCAAGAAACACGCTTATGGCAATACCGACACCGTAGACCTCTGGGCCGCACTCGAGCATGTGTCCGGCAAACCAGTCAAAAGCTTTATGCACGCCTGGACTTCATTACCAGGCTATCCCGTTGTGCATGTTAACGCAACAGATAAGACAACAGAGATGACGCAGGAGCGCTTCTACCTGCAAAAACCCGCCAAAACTGATAATAAAACCTGGCCAGTACCCCTCCTGAGCCACGTAGAGGGCCTAGAAGCCCTATCCACCCCCAAGCACGTGTACTACACAGCCCTAAAGGGCAAAATTAACAGGGGTCAGAGTGGTTTCTACCGCACAATCTATGACAGCGACACCTTGGCGCGCATTGCCAAAGATATCCCGAAGATGGATGCCGTTGACCGCCTAGGGCTGCTCTCTGATGCATTTGATACCGCTAAGGCTGGTTACAGCTCCGTGCTAGACGCCCTGAAGCTGCTGGAGTATTACCAGGACGAAGATAACGCTGCCGTTTGGGATATCATCGCTAGTAACATCGTAGAAATCCGCCGCGTCATGGATGACGACGGCTTACGCGATGCGATGAAGCCATTTATCCGCAACCTGGTGGCTAAGCAACTGAAGCGCCTCGGCTGGGACGAGAAAAAGTCAGACACTTACTTTGATAAGCTCCTCCGCCCTATTATGCTAGGGTTAGCATCCGGTGCCGATGAAAAATCAGTGGTCGACGAAGCCATCAAGCGCTTCAATGGCGCAAGATCGCTTGACTCGATACATCCTGACTTACGCGGTGTAGTGCTTAACACCGCTGCCCGGCACGGCGATGCCAAGACCTTTGACAAACTCCTCAAGTTCCATAACGAGAGCGACTCCAGCGAAGAACGGACTACTTTGTCTGCGGCGCTCACCAGTTTCGAGCAACCGGCTTTGATTAAGAAATCACTGGCACTCATTACCAGTAAGCATGTCCGCCGGCAGGATGTGTCTTACTGGGCGGTCTATAGTTTCATGAACCGCCATGCCAAGCACACCACCTGGCAGTGGATGCAGGACAACTGGAAGTGGCTCGAGAAAGAGCTTGGGTCAGACCTGAGCTTCTACCGCATGCCTGTTTATGCCGCACGGAACTTTAGCAATCCCGAATTCCTGGCCGAATATGACAAGTTCTTTGCACACAAGAAATCACCCGCACTGGACCGCAGCATCAAACAAGGTCATGAACTACTGGAATGGCAGATCGACTGGAAGCAGCGCGACCTGCAAAATGTCCTGGATTTCCTGGCCCAATAAATCCTAGGGTAAATTACTCTGTTTCGCCCAGCCGTACAGATTCAGCGATTACAGCGCTACCCGCGTGCTCACCAGCTTGTGTAGCTTGTTCACATCCTTCAATATAGCGCGCTCTTTTCTCTTCGTGATCTGGGTCACCAGGAAATGTATTAAATGCTTCCAGCACCGCTGTTCTGAGCGAACCCCCGTACGCATCACTTCGCTGGCCGTTGGCAAACGTCTCAGAGGTCCAACACGAGGCGGCGTAATAACCTCAATACCTTCTTCTGTTTTGATGAATCTTCTGTGGATTGCCATATTATTTCCTCAATTTGCTTAATGATAACATATATGCCGGTACCTGCTTAAACTACACAGGTCGTATGTCTATCTGTTCATGGTCAGCACCGAGCACTGATGCCGCGAGTAGTTCGTAACCACTCTGCCAGTTATGGGCAGCTACCCAGGCCTCGGCAGCGCGCTGCATGTGCTGTAATTTCTTGGGTGTAATGTAGTCAAAGCCGTCGCCCGCAGCCGTGGTGGCGCGGTATTTAACTTCGATAAAATACATAGCCTTAGACCGCTCGGCTACAATGTCTATCTCTGAGCTCCGCGTTTTCCAGTTGAGCTGAATCACTTTATAACCCTGCCTGGCAAGCTCTTCGGCCACCGCCTGCTCGGCATAGCTTCCGGCCGTGGTTGTGTTGGTCATAACAGCGCCTTTACTGGTGCGAAGCTGCGGCGGTGAATATCGCTGACGCCATACTTTTTAAGCATTTCACTATGCAACTTGGTGCCATAGCCCACGTGTTTATCAAACTCAAATACTTTGTAGCGCTCGGGTAGTTCTGACATGTATTTGTCACGCGTGACCTTAGCGTAGATACTGGCTGCACTGACAATCGGGAACAGTGCATCAGCATCAATCACCGCCGACGCCTTGAAATACTGTGGACTACAGTAGTTGATATTGCCGTCGAAGATAATCTTTTCATCCGGCTTGGTATCCAGTGCTGCCAGCGCCCGCTCGGTGCCAAGCCGCATGGCCTCTGTCAGACCAATCCGATCAATCTCGCCCGGGGCCACCCAGCCTTCACCAAACTCACAGGTCTCCAGGATGAGCCGATACATCTGATAACGGCGAAGTTTTGACAAGACTTTTGAATCTTTTACTCCCTCGGGAATTGGCTTCACACCGCGCGCGGCCACAATCAGCAAGGGGCCTGCCCAACAGCCACGTCCTACCTCGTCGATTCCTATCATGCGGCCTCTGCGCTGTCGACTCTTTGGCTGAACAACAACAGCCTACCAGCGGTATTGCCCGGAACCCCCATGCTCAAGAGATCTGCCCGCTCCGTTTCTCTGTCACAAGCCAATACCTGTACCTCACGGCCAAGGATAACACTGCTGTCTTCGGACGGGCGCACATACATCCACTTCTCTAAAGCCTGAAAACTGACACCCCGGAACTTTCCTCGTCCTATATCCCTAAAATAGTAGGAGATTTTACGGTTACTGCCGTCATCTTCTGTAAAAGCAATGTGTGTCACACCCTCGAACTTGCCCGCATCCTGGCAACCAAATGACGCCAACAATCCTCTGATTGCTACAATCTGGGCCTCTACAATCTGCAAGCCTTCCTCTGTCCTGGTTTCTTCTTCAACACCGTGGAACAGTACCGCCGCCGGGCGGAATGCTAGCCGTCCTAGATGCTGCGTAGCTTGATCAATTGCCTCCTGACGCGGACTGTCCAAATCAAGCGGCAGCTCTTCTTGTGGTGTCAGATCACCATATTCCTCGTTCAGTTGTGCCAAAAATACATCTAAGTCCCGGGATGCCATATGCTCACTCCATGTAACGTGTTGGTGATATTCTACTCTTTATCAGATAAAAAAACAGCCCTTTTCACACGCTAACTGGGCAGAACCGTAGACGGTATTTCTAGTAACCCAAGTATGTGATTTACCTCGTCAGCGTCGGTATGACAGCCATACATCATCCGTCCACCATCCAGTACTCCATACGCCTGGACAACATCTGGGTTCATTGGTGATTCAGTAGTCATAAAGCCTCTCAGAGCAAACTCACCGTAGAGCTGCGGCCCTTTGTTTCTACGACGACCATAAACTTCGTACGCCAAAGGGTAAAGACTGTGCACCAAAAAGCGCGGCCGGGTTCCGTTGCCCTGCATATGCAGGCTGCCACCTCGTATCTCTAACTGTTGAATCCCACGATTGATACTAGTAAATATGTCGTCTATTGTTTCCATGAATTGCAATCCCTAATTTATCTGTCATTGTACCCCTGTTACGAAACAAAAACAACCCCTTTGGAGGGGTTGTTCAGTATATTGAGGCTTAAAACTTTCTTATCCGGATGCACAGTGCAATTTCTTTGGATAATACGGACCGAGGCGTATTAACATACGACGAGGGAGTACTTATACAAAAAATTATGCTGGGTGCCGGATAAGGAGGTTTTAGATTAGGCTTCGTCGCGGTTAGCGAGCGCTTCAGCAACCTTAGCTTCTTCAGCTGCAGCTTCTGCGGCTTTGGCTTCTTCGGCAGCTTTGTGTTCGGCTTCTGCTTGAGCCTTTAGCTCTGCCTCGGCGGCTGCAATGCTAGGGTCTTCGGCAATAGTATTCACCGCATCTTTATCAAACACCTGGCCGGTCAGGCGGGCAGACTTGCCAGAACGGGCACGCATGTAGCTGAGGTAGTTGCGGCGAACCTTTGAGCGCTTAGTAACTTCTACCTTCACTACCAGTGGTGAGTGCAGTAAATAAGTCTTTTCTACACCTATGCCAGAGGCGATACGGCGAACCGTGATACTTGAAGTGTGGGAACCCTTGCGGTCAGTGCGGATAACCAGACCTTCGAAGATCTGCACGCGCTCTTTGTTACCTTCACGGATTTTCTGATGGACTTTAACCGTGTCGCCAGACTTTACGTCTACGACCTGGTGTTTTTTCTGGGCGGCCTCCAAGGCCTTCACAACTTGATCCATAACTCGGGTAAGTATACGCTAATTTACTTCTTAATGCAAGCCTGAACCCGTGATCCATTCGCCATTCACCATTTTCCACACATTATCCATGATCCGTTTACCGTGAATGGCCGACAATGAATGTATGGTAAACAGTAAATGGTAAACTGATGTTATGGATATTTATGAAAACGCCATGAACCTGCATAAACAGTTCAAGGGCAAAATTACTACCTCGCTCCGAGACACCCCTGATTCCAAAGAAAAACTATCTGCCTATTACAGCCCCGGCGTGGGCGGCGTGGCTAAGTACACCGCCGAACACCCCGAGGAACTGCGCGACTATACCTGGACCAATAATCTGGTAGCGGTTATTTCTGATGGCTCTGCTGTCTTGGGCCTGGGCGACATCGGTCCGCACGGCGCTATGCCGGTGATGGAAGGCAAAGCTATGTTATTCAAACATTTTGCCAATATCGATGCCGTGCCGATTGTGTTGGATGTCCACGAGCCCGAGGAGATTATTAAAACTGTTAAGGCCATCGCTCCGAGTTTTGGCGGCATCAACCTGGAAGATATCTCTGCCCCAAAGTGTTTTATGATTGAGGAACGGCTCAAGGCCGAACTCGACATGCCCATCATGCACGACGACCAGCACGGGACCGCCATTGTCACCCTGGCTGGTCTGATCAACGCCGCTAAAGTTGCCAACAAGCAGTTGGATGACTGCCGCATTGTGATTGTAGGTGCCGGTGCAGCGGGCACGGCCATTATCAAGCTGCTCAATCTCTATACCAAAGCTGAGCTGATTGCGGTAGACAGCAAAGGTATTATCAGCGTGCACCGCAAAGATTTGAATGAAGAGAAGCACGGGTTGTTGGTCTACACTAACCAAAACCAGATAGATGGTACGCTCGAGCACGCCCTGATGGGCGCGGATGTATTTATTGGCGTGTCTAAGGCCGGCCTCTTGACCACTGAAATGGTACAGAATATGGCCGAGCGTCCGATTATTTTTGCCATGGCCAACCCCGAACCGGAAATCCTGCCCGAGCATGCCGTCGGCGCGGGAGCGGCCGTCGTGGCCACCGGCCGGTCTGACTATCCGAATCAGGTCAATAATGCCTTGGCTTTCCCCGGTATTTTCCGCGGGGCACTTGATAATAAGGTGAATAAAATTACCGACCAGCATAAGGTTGCGGCGGCTGAAGCCATTGCATCGCTCGTACCGAATCCTACGGCAGAAGAAATTATTCCAAGTGTCATGCACCCCAATCTTGTCAAAAGCGTTGCGGCTGTTATCGTCTAAC
>CAZJWS010000008.1:6840-7252 GCA_964549985.1 uncultured Candidatus Saccharibacteria bacterium
GTCTAACCCACGTAGCTTAGGGGCTGGCAGGAAGCTCGTATTTAGGGGCCTAGGCAGTCTCGCCCAAGTCCCTGCGTGATCTTTTGATTGTTCTGCGTTCTCTTTCGGTTGTGCCGCCCCACACGCCAAAATTCTGGCCAGTATTGATGGCATACTCTAAACATTCCGCCCGAACCGCACACCGCCCGCAAATTTCCTTGGCCTGTGCGATTCGCAGTGCCCGTTCTGTGTTGCCCTCGCCAGACTGTTCAAAAAACACCTGCGTCGCCCCAATACACTCACCCTCATTCATCCAAGCCGTGTTCTCGATACCCCGGTAGCGCGCCATAGCTCCATTGTATGCCCAGTAGCGCCCAAAATGCTACCGAAACTTCTAAAAACTTGCATACTATTGACAAATATGATATAATGA
>CAZJWS010000008.1:7262-11089 GCA_964549985.1 uncultured Candidatus Saccharibacteria bacterium
ATTGATAGAGTAGTAAGCTCCAGATAGGATACAAGCGCATTAATACCTGCCTTTGTACCCTATCTGGAATAGTTCCGGATACCAACCTCCCATGGAGGAACCATGTCAGAGACTGAACTGCGCGTCACCGACGGCCCGGTCAACGTCGACCTGATCGATGACACGCCGTCGGAGGGGCCGATCGTGCTCATACTGCAAGCCCGTTCGAAGGAGCTCCCCTTTCTGTGGGCAGGGCTCGACATCCTGACCGCACTGTACGGAAACCAGCGCCCTGTGTTCATCAACGTGACGCCGAACCACACCCGCATGCCAAACCTGGAGAGCGACGACAGCCTCGCCCAGCTCATGCGTGAGCACCCGCAACTGACGTTCTATGAGGCACCGGAGTTCCTGCGCAGCACAGGCTTCACCACGGTACGGCTGAGAAACATCCTGGAAGACGAACGCCTCTCCATGGCCGACATCGACCGTGTCAAGCTGATCATCCGTTCATCGCCCAACGTCACCGGTACCGAGTTGATCAACCTGATCATCGAACACCACTTCCCAGAGGTACCCTTCCTCTATCAGGACTGAGTTGACTGCCACGAGGGCGGGGGTTTAGGCGGCAATCGCTGCTAGCTCGTGCTATCAGCACTTGAGCTCCCCCGCCCTGGCCCTATCCGAAACTTCTTACTACTCTATCTTCTTACCAGAGTGCTTGAATTATTCGAACCCTGTGATAAGAAAACCTCACTGGTGTTAAGCACGGATTTGGGGCTTCCATTTCGGACGCGTCAATATACCACTGTCAAGCGGTTGTTTTGAGCCAAGGGTCATCTAGTATTTCGTATCTAGGAGATAGTATGTAGTGAAGACTGGCAATGTGGTATTACGAAATACGAACTCCGAAATACTATATACGATTGGAATTGCTGCTCTCAAAAGGGGTGTGCTCACCTAGCCGACTACGCGGAAGACTTCTTCTAGGGTGGTCTCTCCAGCTACCACCCGGAGAATACCCTTATGCAGCATAGTCAACATCCCATCCTGCACCGCAGCCGCTTCGATATCCTGGGCCAGATGCGTATGTCCAACCTCCTCGAATAATTTTCGTACCGATGGGGTCATAGTAAACTGCTCGCGCAGGGCAATCTGACCGCTGAAACCGTATGGATTCTCGGCAGAAGACCCGGGCTGATACAATTGCAGATTTTCCAGGCTGGGCCGCTCGAAATTAGGCGGAAATGTCTCTAAAATCTGACGGATTTTTGCCAACTCTGCTTCGGTGGGTTGGTGTGGCTGTTTCGTAGCATCATCAAGCCTGCGGATTAACCGCTGAGCCATAACCAGGCGGACGGCTGACATAAACAGCGGGTTCTGGCCAATCACATCCTCCATGCGTGTCAATGCAGCCGCAGCTGACGAGGCATGGAAAGTACTGAGCACCAAGTGGCCCGTGAGTGATGCCTGCAAGGCTGTCTTGGCAGTTTCGTGGTCGCGGATTTCACCCACCATGACAATATCCGGATCCAAACGCAGTATAGCCCGGAGTTTAGCGGCAAAACTGCCGTCGTTGCCCTCGGCATGCGTATTAACCGGAATCTGCATGATACCGGCGAACTGATACTCCACCGGGTCTTCGGCGGTGATAATTTTGCGGTCCTCGCTATTAAGCGAATTGAGCATAGAGTATAGTGTAGTCGTCTTGCCCGAACCAGTGGGGCCTACTACCAGTACCAGACCGCTGGGCTTGGCAATAATATCATCTACGACTGCCCGCTCTGACTCGGTCAGGCCGAGACGGTCAAGGGTATAATTCTCCTGCTTCATATTAAAGAGACGCATAACTACATCGATGCCGTTCACCGTGGGTACGGTCTCCAGGCGCACATTCACCTGCACGGTGCGCTCATCAGCCATGCGGACAGTTTGCGAAATATGTCCTTGCTGAGCATCAGGGCTGGCCGTAGAAATATTACCAGCGCTGGCGATCAGTCCCAGCAGAATCCGGAAGCGATCGTGCTCGATAGTACCAATTGGATGCAGAACGCCGTCTATACGAAACCGGAAGCGCACATTTTCACGCTGGTTTTCGATATGAATATCACTGGCATTCAGATTGTGCGCCTGTTCTACCAGATAGGCCAGCATATCATCGGGACGAATCTCCTGCAGCATACGCGAGACACGTGCTATGAGGTCTTCGGTACCCGCTGTGTTGAGCTGAATATCTTCATATACTACTTGCTTGGGCGGGTCGTAGAGCTTCATGTAGTCGGTGTAGCTAGTATCAGATATAAGTGCAAAAGTTACCCGGAAATCACCAAACCGCTGCTGGATGAGCTTCATGGTTGACTGAGATGTTGTATTTGTTACACCAAATGTAATATTGCTCTGATCGGCGATCAAAGGAACCACCCGGTACTGGTGCAGCTCAGGTACGCTTAAGAATTGCAAATACAACTGCTTGTTCGGCATTTGGGTCGTGTCTATATATTGCAGCCCGAGGATTTGGGCGCGGCGGGCGGTATTTTGCTCTTCCTCTCTTCTGGCATTCTGCATCATGTCCTATTCATTAAAACATAAGCATAGTGCATGTAGAAAGTTGATAAAGTTAAAAGTTCATAAAGTTACTGATACACTAGGGCTGATGAGCCGGGAGATTTATGTCATAGCCCATAATATGCGCAGCACTTTTAATGTGGGTTCCCTGCTGCGCACCTGCGAGGGCTTAGGAATAAGCAAGGTTTACCTGACAGGCTACACGCCATATCCGCTTAAGCCCGGCGACTCACGCCTGCCGCACGAGTCTGCAAAGTTAACCAAGCAGATCAACAAGACGGCGCTCGGTGCAGAATCATATGTAAGCTGGGAACAGATTGACGATATCCAGGAGTTATTTAAAAGACTTTCCGAACAAGCCATACCGGTTATGGCACTTGAGCAATCAGATCGATCGGTCATTCTGACGGAATATAAAGCCCCCGACCGGCTCGCACTACTGCTGGGTGAAGAGGTAAACGGCATACCCGCCGACGTACTAGAGCAGATCGACACGCACCTTGAGATTCCTATGCACGGGCAAAAGGAGTCATTCAATGTGGTAATTGCTGCTGCCATGGCGCTTTACGAGTTGTGCTATCACTAAGAAGAACATTTCTTTTGCAAACTGCAAAATGTAGGTATACTATAAGCAAAAGCAGTTACAAACAAACATGAAAAAAACAGTCAGGAAAACTCAATCCCGTACCAAGAGACAGCAGAAGAATGTATCTGTACTGCGTAAATATATGGCCCGTGCCAAATACTTGCCAGCCATCGTCATTGCCCTAGCGGCAACCGTACTTGGTTTTGTGCCGCATTCGCAACACCCGGATAGCCGCGGAGTACTTGCTTACGCCACTAATGTAAGTGCGGCAGGCTTACTCACTGGCACCAATGCGCAAAGATCGGCCAATGGAGTAGGAACACTAGCCGTAAGCAGCCTGCTGGCCGCCGCAGCCCAGGCCAAGGCTCAAGACATGGTAGACCGCAATTATTGGTCTCACCAGACCCCTGATGGTCAGCAGCCTTGGGTCTTTATCACCAATGCAGGGTATCAATATTCATCAGCGGGCGAAAACCTGGCTTATGGCTTCATGACGAGTAACGATACGATAACTGGTTGGATGAACAGCCCGCCGCACAAAGCCAACCTGCTCTCCGGTAACTTTACCGAGGTTGGTTTTGGAATAGCAAATAGTGCCAATTATGTCGGTAATGGCCAGCAGACAGTTGTGGTGGCCCTGTATGGCAAACCGCTCACCGCCAGCGCGCCACCTGTCGCCGCGACCCAACCACCGGCC
>CAZJWS010000008.1:11099-14398 GCA_964549985.1 uncultured Candidatus Saccharibacteria bacterium
CCGGCCAGCAAGCCCGCAACCAAGCCAGCCTCCACGCAACCGAAACCCGCTCCTGCCCCCGTAGCAGAAGAACCTGTGGAGCCCATTGCCCAACCCGAGCCGATTGCTATGAAAGATGAGGAATCTATCTCTACTTCTACAGAAGATGTCACCGTTGTCGCAACCGCCGCTCCTACTGAAGTGAAAAGAGTCGCAGTATTAAGCGCCGGCAATCCATTCCTAAGTGTGGGTGCCGTAGTGCTTGCCGTTGTGAGCGCCGGCCTACTCTGGCTCATTCACAAGGGTTTTCGTCTGCGCCGTTACATACTGGCGGGCGAACATTTTATTGCGCACCATATACACCTGGACCTGACGGTACTGGCCATTGTCTATCTTGGGTTTGTTTTGCTTTCTACATCTGGCGCCGTAAGGTAAGTTCCGCCTGGGAGCGCTCCTTACTGTACGACTACCTGGGCGGCACCAACCAGATTTCTAAAGGAATCAAGTACAACATCGTCTGAGCGCACACCACCGGGTAATTTGATAATTTGTTTATTCTCGGGTGGGCCAAGTACCAGTACGACTTCTGTACTGCCGGTATTGGTGTCAATGACTGATTTGAGAGCCAAAAGCTGTTGCTCGTCACTACTGTCCTGCAAGCGAATATAAACACGAGCTGGCTTTGCTTGAGAGCTAGCGGCAGCGGCCTGAGCCATAGCGGCTTTGGCGGTTTGCTTGGCCGGCTTTGGTACCTTAACCGTCTTTCCGCGAGCCTGATATGCTTCGGCCTGAGCCAGGGTAATCTCACGCGCTTCGTCTACCAGAACTTTTATATCTACCATGATCTCACCAGATTGACGGTCGCGTCCATTAAGCTTGCCGCGAACCAGGACTACCCGATCTCGCTCCCACGTTCCATGGGTTTGCTGGTAGACACTCGGAAACAGAATGACTTCTATTTCGTCCTTAAGGTCAGCAAGCTTTACAAAGGCCATCTTCTGACCATTTCTGGTGGTAATCTCACGCATCTCCGTAATTGTGCCGCCTATGACGACCAATTTACCATCCATCTCGGGTTTGAGCTCGCCAATCGGCATTGCCAGCTCGGCAAGATAGGTTTCAAAAGCCTGTAAAGGATGTTGTGATAAATACAACCCTAATAGTTCGCGCTCCCATTTCAATTGTTCCTGCTTATTAAATTCGGGTACGGATTTATCCAGCACAATCTGTGGCGTCAATAACGAACCCTCGGCATCTTCACCAAATAAGCCCATTTGGCCAACGGCCCGTTCTTTTTGGATACGGTGCGCAAAGGCCAGAAATATATCAACATTTCCAAGCAGTTGGCTGCGCTCGCCAAAACGATCAAAACCGCCTGACTTAATCAGGCTCTCCAGTGCTTTGCGGTTCACGATCCTTGGGTTAACCCGGCTAAAGATATCCTCGAGCTTTTCGAAATGCCCTTCTTCGCGCGCACGCAAAATTTCTTCAACAGCTCCCGCACCGACATTCTTGACCGCATTCATACCAAAGCGGATTTGCTGTTTGTGCGGCACCACCGCAAATTCAGGATAAGATTCATTTACATCAGGGGGCAGTACCTCGATGCCCATATGCTTGCACTCGCCAATCTCAATTGCCAGACGATCAATATCATCAGCATCGCTGGTCATCAATGCCGCCATAAAGGCATCTGGGTAATGCGCCTTCAGGTAGGCAGTCCAGTAGGCAATCAGTCCGTAACACGCCGCATGAGACTTGTTGAAACAGTAGTTGGCAAACTCTTCTAGTTGTGCCCAGAACTTCTCCATCAGAGCCCGATCGGCATTACTGTGCTTGACAGCACCTTCAACGAACTCGGGTTTTACCTTTTGCATCATTTCCATGATTTTCTTGCCCACTGCTTTACGCAGCGTATCGGCCTGGCCGCCAGTAAAGCCCGCCAAATCCTTGGAAATCTGCATGAACTGCTCCTGATAAACTAGGATGCCATAGGTGTTACTGAGCGCGTTTTCCATCTTTGGGTGCAGGTAACTAATAGCCTCTTCTCCGTGCTTGCGCTTGATGAAACTGTCGATAAACTGCATCGGCCCCGGACGGTACAGAGCCACCATGGCAATAATGTCATCAAAAACAGTTGGTTTAAGCTCTTTTAGGTAGCGTTTCATGCCAGCCGATTCAAGCTGGAATACTCCTGTGGTATCACCGCGCTGGAACAGTTCATACGTTTTGGTATCATCCAGCGGGATTTCGGACAGTTCGATTGCCGTGCCATACACGCGCTTGATAATACGCTGGGCGTTGCGAATAATTGTCAGGTTGGATAGGCCCAAAAAGTCCATCTTGAGCAGACCGAGGTCTTCAACCGGGCCCATTGGATACTGGGTGGCAATCACATCCTGTTTGCTGCCGTCGGCCAACACCACTTGTTTTGAAGCACGCTCGAGCGGGATAAACTTGACTATATCGTCCGGAGCAATTACCACACCAGCCGCATGCACACCGTGGCTGCGCACCGTACCCTCTAGCCGGATCGCCAGATCAATAACACGCTTGGCAGTATCGTTGGTATCATACTCACGTTTTAGATCAGCATCTTCGATAATGCTCTTAGCCAGCGGTATATGCCTGCCCTGTACCGGTGGCGGAATCAGTTTGGCAATACGGTCGGCATCGGCATATGGTACCTCAAGCACGCGGGCCACATCACGTACGGCGGCGCGGGCAGCCATGGTGCCAAAGGTTACAATATTAGCCACCTGGTTACGACCGTATTTCTGGGCGCAATACTCAATAACTTCATTGCGCCGGGTGTCCTGAATATCGATATCGATATCAGGCATAGAGATACGATCAGGATTTAGAAAACGCTCGAACAGCAAATCATACTTGATAGGATCAAGCTCAATGCTACGCGTGGCATAAGCCACAATAGAGCCAGCAGCCGAGCCACGGCCCGGGCCAAATACGATTCCTTGGTCTTTGCCCCAGTTGATAAAGTCCTGCACGATCAGGAAGTAACCGTTGAAGCCCATCCTGTCAATAACTTCCAGCTCATACGCCACCCGCTCCAGCACCTCGGGCGACAACGTTTTCTGAGCATCCTCCATGGTAATACGCTGGGCCTTGGCTTCTTCAACGCCGCCGTAGCGCCAAGCCAGACCGCGGTAGACTAACTTGTGCAGATAGCTTTTTTCATCGTCAGATTCGGGTACAGGGAATTTTGGAATCAAAATACCACCCAACTCAAGCTCCAGGTCACAACGCTCAGCAATAGCTTTGGTGTTGGTAATAACTTCTGGATGATCCTTGCCCCAGCG
>CAZJWS010000008.1:14408-15397 GCA_964549985.1 uncultured Candidatus Saccharibacteria bacterium
CCAGCGGCCAATGATACTAGCCGAATCCTCAACATGTAGCGGGAAATCTTTGAGGCTCATGCGGTTCTGTTCGCTTAGGTAGGCGCCCGTGCCTACGCAGAGCAGCGCCTCATGCGCCTCTTGATCCTCATGTTTTAAATAGTGTGCATCGCAGGTAACTACTACCGGGATATCTAGTTTTTTGCCAAGCGCCAGCACGGCTTCGTTGATCTCTTGCTGCTCGGGGTTGTGCATGGGATTCTCGGGATGGCCGTGGTCCTGGATCTCTAGATAGTACCGGTCACCAAAGACAGATTTGTACCAGCTGGCGATTTCTTCGGCCTGATTAGCTTGACCATTTTTGAGTGCATTACCAACCTCGCCACCCATACAGGCGCTTAGCACAATCAAGCCCTCGTTATACTCCTCAAGCAAGTCATGGTCGATACGCGGGAAATAATAGTATCCATCGAGGTTCGCAATCGTGCTAAGTCGCATCAGGTTCTCGTAGCCCTGCTTATTCATGGCAATAATAATCAGGTGGAAGCGCTGTTTGTCTTTTTGTGGATCTTTGTCGGTATGCTTCCGATTGGCTACATAGGTCTCAATACCAATCAGCGGTTTGATTCCTGCGCCCTTGGCGGTCTTATAAAAATTGACGGTCCCAGACAACGTCCCGTGGTCAGTCATGGCCACTGCCTCCATGCCGTCTTCTTTGACAAAGTCAATCAGCTGGGGGATCTTGGTCAGTCCGTCCAGCAAACTGTACTGAGTGTGGTTATGCAGGTGCACGTAATCACTTGGCTTCAGTGCTTTGTCTTTGGCGCTCATTCTGTAGTAGATCCCCAAGAACTTACGTGTAGATGCATCTCAACCTCTGAACTATAAATATACCTTGAACTAAACTTTACAAAAAAGCTTGATTGCAAGGCAACTTGGGGGCTCACTACGGGACTCATCTCACTATAGTATAGATGAAAACGAGCTTGTATTTAGCTGTCGTAATTACA
>CAZJWS010000009.1:0-4179 GCA_964549985.1 uncultured Candidatus Saccharibacteria bacterium
GCACAATAACAAGCTCCACAAATCGTTTCTGGCCGCCGCTCAGGCCCTTCATTGGCATCAAAGCTTTCTCGGCTGGCAGCTGGTATTTCTCAAGCGCCTGCAGTAGCTGGTCTTCGATATCGTAGTAGCCTTTGTCGCCAAACTTTTCGAGCGCATCCGAGTATTCATGGATTTTACGCATGTTGTCGCCCATCTCTAGCGGGTAAGTATCGATAATGTGCTTGAGCCGCGCATAGTCGGGCAGGTGGGCCAAAATGTATTGTAATGCGGTTTGATCACCTAAACCATGGTGTTCCTGTGCCGTTGCCACCATCCGTAGGCCCTTGCGCTTGTCGATGAAGCCCTCAAATTCACCGTTAGTGCCCGCGAGGACATTAAACAGGGTAGTCTTGCCCACACCGTTGCGGCCAACCAGGCCGATTTTTTCATCGTCATCAACAAAAAACTGCAAATCGTGCAGCAAATGTTTGTTGCCCATGACTTTGTCATCGATGTTTACGCGCAAAAGCATACCTATAAAGGGTATATACTATAAGGAGTTAAAACAAGGGAGAACACGTTGAGAGCCATCTGGAGAGACCAAGTAATCGCCGAAGCACCCAAAGAGGACCTGATTTTTATCGAAAGCAACTGGTACTTTCCACCCGAGTCAGTCAACAAAACCTTCCTACAAGAAAGTCCTACGCCGTATCACTGCCCCTGGAAAGGCGACTGCCAATACTTCAACGTAGGGCAGGGCGATGACTTCAGCCAGGATAATGCCTGGTCCTATCCAAATCCGCTGCCGGGTGCACTCGATATAGTCAAAAAGGATTTTTCTAACTACGTAGCCTTCTGGCGGGATGTAAAAGTTGAGGAATAATGAAAGAAGTTTATAAGCCGCAAATCGCTCTCTTTGCCGCAGGCTGTTTCTGGGGCGTGCAGTATTACTTTGATCAGGTACCAGGCGTACTCGAGACAGAGGTCGGGTACATCGGTGGAAGTACAGCCAATCCTACATATGAGGGTGTTTGTTATAAAGACACCGGCCATGCCGAAGCGGTCAAAATAACCTTTAACCCGCAAGCCGTCGGCTACGAAACTTTGCTGAAGCATTTCTTCCGCATGCACAACCCAACCCAATTGAACCGCCAGGGGCCAGACATCGGTACTCAGTATAGGTCGGCAATCTTTTATCTGGATACTAAGCAAAAGGACCAGGCAGAGGCGGTTAAGGCGAAGCTGAAAAGTAACTTTGACAAACCAATTGTCACCGAACTTACCAAAGCCACGAGATTCTGGCCAGCCGAAGATTACCACCAGAAGTTCACCGAACGCACCGGACAGGGCATGTGCCACATCGCTTACGCTCCAGTTGAAAGTTCATAAAGTACAAAGTTCAAAGTATACTTAAGGTAGTGAATTATATCTTTGATTTCGACGGAACCCTGGCCGACAGCCTCCCCGCCATGATTGCGGTGTTTAACAAAAATGTCCGTAACAACGAAGATCCGCTTACTCCAGAAGAGATTCAGCATTTGCGGGGCATGAGTTCGCGCAAAGCGATCAAGCATTTAGGTGTGCGTTGGTGGCAGGTA
Organism: uncultured Candidatus Saccharibacteria bacterium; assembly: GCA_964549985.1. Lineage (GTDB taxonomy): Bacteria > Patescibacteriota > Saccharimonadia > Saccharimonadales > JACDBH01 > CAZJWS01. The sequence goes on from CAZJWS010000009.1 coordinate 1,578, forward strand.
CCCAAGCTGCTGCTGGCGGGGCTGCCGGATTTCAAGGCGCTGGTTCCCACGCTGGAATCATTCCCTGGACTGCCCGAAGTGATTCATAAACTGCACGCACGCGGCGACAACCTCTACATCGTTACATCCAACACACGCGACAGCGTAGATGAATTCTTACGCCTTCATAAGCTCGATGGGTATTTTAGTGACATCGCTACCGGAGCTGGCCTATTTAGCAAAGGCAAGCACATCCGCCGCCTCATGAAGCAACAGGACATGAAACGTAAAAGCACCGTATACATCGGTGATGAAACCCGCGATATCCAGGCGGCGCGTCTGGCGCGGATCAGAATAGTCTCGGTTACCTGGGGTTTTAATACCGCCGCCGCCCTCAAGAAGCGCCGCCCAAGCTATCTCATTGATAATCCTAAACAACTGTTGGAGATTAAATAATGCGTCCCGTTACAATCCAAAAGACACCCAAAGGTTTTCATGCGTCTGAACCTCGGCGCATTGTTTCAGTTGTCTATCAATCATTAAAAAGAAGTGGATTCTAACGGGATGCGCCTACATCGTTTTTATGTCAGCCCTGATACCCAAGAGTTAGACCACACCATCTGGATTCATGACGAACATTTGCGCAATCAGTGGCAGCGTGTCCTGCGTTACCGCGAAGGCGATGATGTCGTATTGTTTGACGGTGTCGAACACGAGAGGCTGTACAAGCTTGTGCAGGTAGAGCAGGACGGTATCAAGCTGGAGCTTGTTACTGAGTTCGAGCGCAAACTTCCCGCAAAGCACATCTATTTATTCTTCAGCCTGCTCAAAAAAGACAAGAACGACTGGGTACTGCAAAAATGCACCGAACTGGGTGTGCGCAACTTTGTGCCCCTCATTGCCGAACGGTCCGAAAAGACTGGCTTCAACCTCGAACGTGCAGAAAAGATTGTCATAGAAGCCGCCGAACAATGCGGTCGCAGCGATATCCCGCATGTGCGCGAACCGCTTAATCTAGAGACAGCACTGCAGGAGTACAAAGATAAGGTTCAGCTACTGGTCTGCGATGAAGCTTTAGACAAGAATGAACAACTTTCTGATGACTCTATCGGGATTTTCATCGGTCCGGAAGGCGGCTGGACAGACACAGAACTTGCTCAGTTCAACTCTGCTGGGGTAGGGCATTTCCACCTCGGCAACCTAACCCTAAGGGCCGAAACCGCCGCCGTAGCGGCAACCACCAAACTTCTAAGCTAACGTGGCTGCCAGGAGGCTATTTCGGCAAAAGTTATCGGCGCGTTCTCGAGGTAGCCGTTATAAAGCAAGTTGGCTTCATGCTCTTCGAGCCGTGCCGTTTCATCAATACTGTTAATCTCTCGGTCAAGGTCAAAGGTCTGGCTTATCTTTTCTGCAAACTCGCCATATGCACCAATACCCCGGGGGCGTGAGCGGGTGAATCTAAACAGCCTATTAACAGAAGCGCGCGAGACCTCTGTCAGATTCCACAGCTCTTCCACCAGATCATCGGGCATGCTACGGTTTAGGGCGCCCAAAAAGGTATGCAGTGCAAAACCAGTGTATATATCGGTTGCATAGGCACGCCGTTCCTTTGAACCCCAATCTAATGTCTGGATAGCATCAAGCGCACCATACATGCGATCAATCTTTGGTCCTCCCCGAAAAACATATGCATTGGGGTAGAGAAGTGTTCTAAATTCCCTTGGGGTCTCAAACCGCTCGCCCTCGGGCAGTGTAGTAATAAAAGGCTTTTGTTCGCTCATGCTGTCCTCCTTGGATGTATTTTGGTTATACCGCACATCATACAAACTGTAAATAGCAAGTTCGGGGGCAAAACTCTTATGTGTCATCACGAAGGCAAAGCAAAGCCCTCATGCTGATGATCATGGCGTCTGAACCGGCCATACCATTCAATATGTGGATGTTTTTATGGCGGTTTCAAACAGCAGAAAGGTAGATATATTTGACAAAATAGGCATAAGTATGATATAATGAGAAGATAGGACCTTAACAGTTTAGCACTCCCTATAATCTCGGCTTTTGAGGGCGGCACCATACGCATATCGCAGGAATGTACGTATTGTGCCGTTCTCAACACACCGCTTGAGATCATCGATGCAAGTCGCATCGGCGAATACCTACGGCAGAAGGAAGGCCCAAGATGGCCAAGAAGTACGAGTCGCCAATGTCGCGGCTCACCCAGCAGTTCGCCCACGCGGTGGACTGGGCCGACGGCCACGACGACCGGGTGGAGCAGCTGCGTCAAGCGATGCAGTCGGCCGTTGAGGGCAAGTTCGCCTCCACTGGTCCGGCACTCGGCTGGAATCCGCCCTCGTGGTGGACCACCCCGGAACAGCAGGTGGAGCGCGCCCGTTCCATCTGGGGCAACCTCAGCTTCCCCAGCGTGCCGGAGTTCGTGCCGCAGACCATGACGGAAGTCCTGCTGCTGCACGTACCGCGCCCGTTCGACGAGCTCTGGAACGTCGTCGTCGCCCCCGCGGGCTACACCACGTACCGGACGGACCTCGTCAAGAGCGATGCCAAGCACCTGCGGCTGGCGCCGAATGTCCACGAGTGGACCGACCTGGTCTGGCTGGGTTTCGAC